>NZ_JASMRM010000015.1:0-74495 GCF_041431305.1 Cloacibacterium sp. Arc13 | reverse complement strand
TTTTTTTGTTGTACAACCTCAAAGATACTTTGAGTTACTTTAATTCCTTCTTATTTTTTTATTTAGGACGCTATTGACTGAAATTAATAAAATTAAAAAAGTAAAAAAACTTAATAAAAGTTTTGCTGCTTTTTCAAGAAGTAAATTTTTCCTCATATCTTCAATTTAATCTTAACGTAAATAAGTCCCAATAGTATTCAAAAAAAGACAAATGTTTGTTAACAAAATATTAAGTTAACTTTACGGCTTTCTTATTTTCTCTAAAATAAATTTTTGAAAATCAATAGACTAGGGGTAACAAATGTAAAAAATTTTTTTTGAATCTCCCAAAAAAAAATTATGATTTTTTAACATTTCGCTGCAACTCCCTTTAGCATTGAGTTCATTAAGTGACTTGCATAAAAAAATGTTAGACTTTTCAGTCTAACATTTCTATGATTTCCTCATATTCAAATCCTTTTCCTAAGAGATAGGTGATTGTTTTGCTTTTTTTTTGGTAAGCGGCACCTGCGGGAAGTTTATCGTAATAATCTCTATAGATTTCTAAAATTTTAGCTTTGTAATCTTGCTCGTTTATTTCATCCATACATTTACGAATTAATTTCTCGGTAATGCCTTTCATTTTTAGGTGATTGGCTATTTTTTTCTTACCCCAAGATTTTATATAAAACTTACCTCTGATATAACTTCTGGTGAACCGCTCTTCATTAATGTAATTTTCGGCAATCAGAAATAAGAGAATTTCTTCTTTGGCTTCCGGAATGAGTAAAAATTCTTTTAACTTCTGTTCTACTTCTTGATGAGAACGATCTTGATAAACGCAATAATTGGCTATTTTTTGCTTAATTTCAGAAAAAGTGTAAGATTTTTGTTTCATTATGGTTAAAAAATGTCTTTGCCTTAATTTAACTGCCAAAAAAAGAGAAACCTCACCGAAACCTTCCATTCTGTTTTCTAGAAATGAAATAATAACAATGAAATCTCCCTGTTCTATTAATATTTAAAAAGAGGTTGATCACTCATCAGTTCATTAACCTGCGAACGAACTTTTGCAATTAGCGCTTCATCTTTGATATTGGTTACCACTTCATTGATTAAATCTGCAATAGTCTCCATGTCTTTTTCTCCTAAACCTCTCGTGGTAATGGCAGCGGTTCCTAATCTGATTCCAGAAGTGATGAACGGTGACTTATCGTCATAAGGTACCATATTTTTATTACACGTAATATCTGCTTTTACTAAAGCTTTTTCGGTTTCTTTACCGTTTACATTTTTATTTCTAAGGTCTACCAACATCAGGTGATTATCTGTGCCTCCACTAACAATGTCAAAACCTCTGTCTATCATTGCTTGAGACAATGCTCTAGCGTTTGCTACCACTTGTTTGGTGTAGGTTTCAAATTTCTGGTCGATGGCTTCTGCATAGGCAACTGCTTTTGCAGCAATCACGTGTTCTAGTGGCCCACCTTGAGTTCCTGGAAATACTGCTCCATCTAATACGGCACTCATCATTTTGGTTTCGCCTTTTGGTGTTTTGTGACCGTAAGTATTTTCGAAATCTTTGCCCATCATGATCATTCCTCCTCTTGGTCCGCGAAGGGTTTTATGGGTAGTGGTGGTTACTACATGGCAATGTTCGAATGGTGAGTTCAATAATCCTTTGGCTACCAAACCTGCAGGGTGTGCAATATCTGCCCACAATGTAGCGCCTACCTCATCTGCTATTTCTCTAAATTTGGCATAATCTAAATCTCTAGAATAGGCAGAGAAACCTGCAATCAGCATTTTTGGTTTTTCTCGCAATGCTACTTCACGCATTTGTTTATAATCAATCAACCCCGTTTCTTTTTCAACTCCGTAAAATACAGGACGGAAATTAATTCCCGAAAAATTTACATGAGAACCGTGTGTCAAATGACCTCCCATTGATAAATCCATTCCCATTACGGTATCTCCAGGTTTTAATACCGAAAGATAAATGGCAGCATTAGCTTGTGAACCAGAATGCGGCTGTACGTTGGCATATTCTACGCCGAAAAGTTGTTTTGCTCTTTCAATGGCCAGTGTTTCTACTTCGTCTACCACTTCACAACCTCCGTAGTATCTCTTTCCTGGGTAACCTTCTGCATATTTATTCGTTAAGACACTTCCCATGGCTTTCATCACATTTTCAGAAACAAAATTTTCTGATGCAATCAGCTCTATACCATTGGTTTGTCTTTCTCTTTCTCTTTCAATTAGTTCAAAAATGATGTCTTTACTCATATTAGATTTAAATTTTGCTCAAAAATAAGAAATTATGCAGATATTTGCAGATAACTTTACATTAATAATTATGGGAAAGAAAAAATATAAAAAACAGTTGCTTAAATCTCTGAAATCTTTAGGGAAATCTGAACATCTTTTGTTGGAAAGCATGACCAATTTGATGCTTCTAGGAGAATTGAAGAAAAACAATATTGAGTTTAAAGATGGAGATACCTTTACTTTTAAAGACAATATCTTTGATTACAGCGAAGACAAAAACATCAGAAAAATGGCAAAACTTCGTCATAAAATGATGAAAACCATGAATAAACTGGTGGAGAAAAATAATTTCAAGGATAAGGAAATTAAGTTTTTATCGTAAAAATAAAAAAGCAATCTACATGAAAGATTGCTTTTTTTATTGAAAGATTGATGTATTCCATTTTTTTTAAAACGCAAAGTTTTTTTTATCCTTTCAACGTGTTTTTAAGAGAGCTAAGAAGCGAATAAATTCGCAAAAGCTTATGCTTTACTTAAATTTCAGATTCATTATCATAATGCTTTCTGGTTTACTTCTAAATCTCATCTATGATTCTTTATTAAAACAACGTTTTGGTTTCAGCCATTACAGGAACGTGAATTTCTGCTCCGAATGTTGCGTTAATTTTCTCAATGAAATAAGCCGACAACAACGGTGAGGCCAATTCTACGTTTTGATGAACGAAAAAATACAGATTTTTCAGGCCTTCTTCTTTCCATAGTTTTATTCGTTCTAACCAATCATCTAATCTTGCGTAATCACTGTCTGCATTGGCGCCAACATATCTTACAAAAGCGGTATCCGAAGTGAGTCTCATGTGCAACATGTCTCTTCTACCTGCCGTATCTACGATGATATTCGCGATGTTGTTTTCTTCTAATAATTGAGAGAATTTTTCAAAATTTTCTTCTTCAAACCACTCTGCACTGCGCACTTCTATCGCCAATGGAACTTCTTTTGGCCACTCTTTTACAAATTTTTCTACCCTGTCAAAATCTTTAGGTTTGAAATTATCATGCAACTGCAAGAACACCATCCCCAACTGGTCTCCGAAATTCAAAACTGAAGTAGCGTAATCCGTCACTACATCAGTTACATTAATCAGTCTTCTAAAATGTGAAACGGTATTGGTGATTTTTGGAAAAAACTTAAAATTAGGCGGCGTTTTTTCTTTCCATGTGAGCACTTGTTCTGGACTCGGCAAAGAATAAAAGGTAGCATTCAGTTCAATAGAATTGAATTGAGTAGCGTAGTATTTCAACTCATCTTTGGTTCCTTTTGGGTAAAATCCTTTCAGGTCGGTTTTGTTCCATTTGGCACAACCGATGTAGATGTTAAAATCGTTTCCTTTAGATTTTTCTAAAATTTCTTGGGTTTTAGGATGATCTTTTGGAAGAGTGAAGTCTATTTGTGATGGGTCTGCAACTTGTCCGAATTTCATTTTTTTAGTTTTTAGGGATTAGGAAAAAGGGATTGGTTTCAAAGGTAAAAATTTCTTGTAGATTTTTTGTTTTTAAACCGCAAAAGAGACAAAAGATTTTATTTCTAGATTTTCAAAAGTCAAAAAAAGTTGAATGTCTTTTTTAACACAGAGAGCACAGAGAATTCACAGAGAACACAAAGATTGCATTTTACGTTTGTCATTCCGTAGGAATCTAAAAGAATTTATGATTTTGATAAAATTAAAAATCTCTCGCTGATTGCGCAGATTGCACAGATTTTTAACACAGAGAGCACAGAGAATTCACAAAGAACACAAAGATTAAGCATAACGTTTGTCATTCCGTAGGAATCTAAAAGAATTTATGATTTTATAGAGTTAAAAGTTTCTCACGGATTCCACAGATTGCACAGATTTTTAACACAGAGAGCACAGAGAATTCACAAAGAACACAAGGATTGAATTTTATGTTTGTCTTTGCGAGGAGTAAAACGGAATGAAGCCACGAAGTTGTCTGTTATTTTTTTAATAAATTTTACTTTTGGCTTGAACCAAAAGTAACAAAAGTTCAAGACTGGAAACTTCGGCTAAAATTTAATCATACATTCTAAAATCCATGAAACTCTCTCGTCATTCTGACGAGTTCAAACAGCAGGAATTTTTTAACGAATATATGATTAAATTTCTTAACGCCTTCGTTCCCTAGGTCATAAAAAAACCGCAGAAAAATTTCTGCGGTTTGTATATTGTAAATCAAAAATTATAAATCGTAAATCGAACTACGCTTCACAACTTGAACACGTTACAAAATTCACCATGAGTTCTTTAGAAACAGATTGTGAACGCTGGTAGTATAAGGTTTTAACGCCTAGTTTCCATGCTTCAATCATCAGATTGTTAACATCTTTAATCGCTAATGAAGCTGGGATATTCAAGTTCAATGATTGCGCTTGGTCGATGTACTGTTGGCGTTGTGCTGCTTGTGTAATAATTTCCATTGGGGAAATTTCCTTAAATGTTTTGAACACATCTTTTTCGGTCTGTGTCAGTTGTGTCATGTGTTGTACTGAACCGTGATTTAGCATAATTTCTCTCCAAACATCTTCGTTGTCTAAGCCTTTTTCTTCAAGAAGTTTTGCTAAATATTTGTTCTTTCTCATGAAATTTCCTTTTGCCAAACCTGCTTTGTAGTAATTCGATGCAAAAGGTTCAATTCCTGGGGAAGTTTGCCCTAAAATTGCTGATGAAGAAGTGGTAGGTGCGATTGCCATCGTAGTAGTATTACGCATTCCGTAGCCTTTCAACATTTCTGGTTCGCCATAAATATTGGCTAATTCTTTTGATGCTTGAATGGATTGCTCTTGAATTTGTTTGAACGCTCTAGCGTTGAACATTTTCGCTTCCATACTTTCAAAAGGAATCATGTTTTTTTGCAAATAAGAGTGGTATCCTAAAACTCCCAAACCTAATGCTCTATGTCTCAAAGCAAATTTACGAGCAGAAGATAAGTAGTAGTTTCCTTCAGTTTTTTCTATAAATTCTGACAATACTGCATCTAAGAAATAGATGGCTAATTTCACTGCGTTGGTATCTTTCCATTCGTCATACAATTCTAAGTTCATGGAAGAAAGACAGCAGATAAAACTTTCGTCTGCCGTAGAAGGCAACATGATTTCTGAACATAAGTTACTTGCATTGATTACCGCTCCAGAATCTTTGTATACTTGAGGTTTATTACGGTTTACATTATCGGTAAAGAAAATATAAGGAAGTCCTTTTTTCTGACGAGATTCTAACACTTTTGCCCAAACTTTACGTTTCTCCATGTCTCCATCAATCATGTCTTGCATCCAATAATCTGGAACGCAAACTCCCATAAACAAGTTCTGAATTGGGCTACCAATTTCTTTTATGTTTAAGAATTCTTCAATATCTCCGTGGTCTATATCTAGGTATGCTGCAAAAGCTCCTCTTCTAACTCCTCCTTGAGAAACCACATCCATCGCGGTATCAAATAATTTCATGAAAGAAACCGCTCCTGAAGATTTACCATTATCAGTAACTGCAGTTCCTCTATGACGCAGTTCACCAAAATAACCAGAAGTTCCTCCTCCGATTTTGGTCTGCATAATCACTTCTCCTAATTTATGGGTAATGCCTTCGATATGGTCTGGAACGTGAACATTAAAACAAGAAATAGGCAAACCTCTTTGAGTTCCCATATTGGCCCAAACTGGAGAAGAAAAAGAAATCCAACCTTTGGTAATCATTTCCTTAAAAGCAGGAATGAGTTCTGGCTTGTACAAGCGTTTTGCTGCCGCTGTAGTAATTCTGTCAATAGCTCCTTCTACGGTTTCTCCCTTCAAAAGGTAACCTCTGTTTAGCATTTGCTCAGACTCTTCATTTAACCACCAAATATCTAATTTTTCTTCCATATCGTTTAAATTTTTTCACAAAAAAAGAATTCTAAATCTGCATTTAAAATTCAAGATTATTATTTATAGCAGAAAATTCTGCAATTTTTATATTTTAAAAACTATTATTTATTTTTCATCGGGCTTTACCCGATGCTGTTGCATGTTGCCACTTCGTGGCTAAGCCATTTGAATTTTTGATTGGGTAAAATTCTATTGAATTTTTTCAATTTAAAAAGGGCTTACTTCGGCTTAGCTCAGCATAAAAAAGCACTTTCCTATTGATTTTTTACGTTCTCTATCTTGAAAACAATTGACGCTCGCTTCGCTCGCGCTCAAGACTTCCATCTTCCAGCATCCAACTCCCCGCAAACAATTAGAATAAATCGTTCGCAGTGATGCTCTTATCGTGCTTGGTGTAATCTACTGGTCTTTTTGCAAAGAAGTCATCTAATGAATTGGCAAAAACTTCTTCCTCGAACCACGTCATTGGTCTGTATTGTTCAGGGGTTACGCTGTAACGGGTTTTCATGCCAATTTTTTTCAAAGAATCATCTACTCTGTATTTCATAAAGTTCAGCAAGTCTTCTTTTGAAAACATATCTATCTCTCCCGCTTCGAAAATCCAGTCTAGAATTTTCGCTTCCAGTTCTACAGAACGGTCTACTAAACCATAAATATCTTCGATGTCTGCATCGGTCAATAATTCTGGTTGTTCTTCGCGGATTTTATTGATTAAATAGATTCCAGCATTGGCGTGAATTTGCTCATCTACAGAAGTCCAAGCGATGATATTAGATACATTTTTCATGTACCCTTTGAATCTTGTAAAAGATAAAATCGTGGCAAACTGACTGAATAGCGAAACGTTTTCTATTAAAATAGAGAATAATAACAGTGAAGAAACGTACTCTTTATGATTGGTAGATTTCGCATTGGCTAAAACCGTGTTCAAATAGTCTATTCTCTCTCTGATGGCAGGAATTTCAATCACATTATTGAATTCATCATTATAGCCTAATACTTCCAATAATCTAGAATAAGCCTCACTGTGACGAAATTCGCATTCTGCAAAAGTAGCACCCAGACCATTGAGTTCTGGTTTTGGCATGTGGTTGTACAGATTTCCCCAGAAGGTTTTTACAGAAACTTCAATTTGAGCAATCGCTAAAAGCGCATGTTTTACCGCATTTTGTTCGTACGGCTGAAGATTAGAATGGAAATCTTGTACATCAGCTGTAAAATCTATTTCTGAGTGTACCCAAAAAGATTTATTAATAGCATCAACAAATTGTAGTACTTCTGGATATTCAAAAGGTTTATAACTGATTCGTTTGTCAAAAATTCCCATAGCTTACTGCGTTTTTTTATTAATTATCTGATTAAGTTTGTTTACAAAAATAGAAATTGAAGTTATAAATCAAAAATGAAAACGCCTCATTCATGTTAAATTTTTGGTTTTTAGGGGCAAAAGTTTTCCACAATTACATAGAAGTTTGATGAATAAAGCCTTTGCGTGCACTTGGTACTTAAATAGGGCTTTTACGAGGTATCATTCATTAAACAATTACTTAAAAATTCTTTATTTAAAGCTATTTACAATTAAACAAAACTTTTTAAAATTTTTGCTCTTTTTTTCTTGTAACAAGTTCCTAAAATTTACTACTTATTGCAAAAAAGCCCATGCTAGTCATCAAGGATTTACATAAGTCTTACGATATCGGTCATAATAAGTTGCACGTATTGAAGGGAATTAACCTAGAAATCGGCGAAGGAGAGTTCGTTTCGATTATGGGAAGTTCTGGTTCTGGAAAGTCTACTTTACTCAATATCATTGGTATTTTAGATGAAAAAGACAGTGGAATCTATGAATTAGATGGCATTCCTATAGAACATCTCACCGAAACCAAAGCGGCAGAATACAGAAGTAAATTCTTGGGATTTGTTTTCCAATCGTTCAATTTAATTGGGTATAAAACGGCATTAGAAAATGTGGCGCTTCCACTCTATTATCAAGATGTTCCTAGAAAAGAGCGAAACCAGCGCGCGATGGAATATTTAGAAAAAGTAGGTTTAGCACAATGGGCGAATCACTTGCCTAATGAACTTTCTGGTGGACAAAAACAGCGTGTAGCGATTGCAAGAGCTTTAATTACTAATCCTAAAGTGATTTTGGCGGATGAACCCACTGGAGCACTCGATTCTCAGACCACTCATGATATTATGAAACTTCTTCAAGATATTAATAATGAAGGGAAAACCATCATTGTAGTTACCCACGAACCAGATGTAGCGGCTCAAACCAAGAGAAATGTACATTTGAGAGATGGTATCATTGAAACGGATGAGTATATACAGCAGGTGGTTTTGTAAGGTGGTGATAAGGTGATGAAGTTATGTAGTTATGTGGAGGAAAAAATACAGTAAGTGAATGGTGAATTTTTTCAACAAAGTTGAAAAATGAATGGTAAATTTTTAAAAAAATTGACAATTGACTGCAAAGCAAATTGATTTTGCAAGGCAATAAATTAAAAAAATAATATGTTTGATATAGACCGTTGGCAAGAAATTTTCAGTTCTATTCGCAGTAATGTATTGCGAACGGTGCTCTCTGGCTTTACCGTAGCGCTGGGTTTATATATTTTTATTGTTCTCTTTGGAATTGGAAAAGGATTGCAAAACGCTTTCCAAGAAGGATTTACCAGAGATGCACAGAATCTTATTTCCATTTTTACTGGAAAAACCACCATTGCTTATGAAGGCTTACAAGCTGACAGACAAGTAACCCTCAATAATAGTGACTATAATGCTATTGTAGATGCGCATCCTGAAAAAGTGCAATATTCTACTCCACGATATTCTACCAATCTTAATGTAAAATATGGAAAAGAAAGTGGTTTCTACCAAATCAGTGGAGCCAATGATGAAGAAGTAAAAATAGAGAACCGACAATTACTCAACGGAAGATTTATCTCTCCAAAAGATATTGACGAAAAACAAAATGTAGCCGTAATCGGTAGAATGGTACAGCGTGACCTCATCAAAAATGGAGATCCTGTAGGAAAAGAACTCGAGATTAACGGTAGTGTTTTCAAAGTGATTGGCGTTTTTTCTGATGATGGTGGTGATTGGGATGAACGTATGATTTCTATACCGATTTCTACGCTTCAGCAAATGAAAAAAGGTTCTGATACGGTGAGTACCGTGTACATTGCTTATGACGAAAAACTAAATCCTGAACAAGCCCTCGCTTACAGTGACCAACTGAAAAAAGAATTAAAAGCTAGAAAAAAAGTTTCTCCAGATGATGAAAATGCCGTGGTCGTAAGAAACCGAGCAGAAGGTTTGAAAGATTCTTTCCAATTTTTATTTGTCATTACCATGATTGTAGGATTCATTGGTCTCGGAACTTTATTGGCAGGAATTATTGGGATTAGCAATATCATGGTGTATATCGTAAAAGAAAGAACTCAAGAAATTGGAGTAAGAAAAGCCATCGGTGCTAAACCGAGAAGCATTGTCACTTTGATTATTCAAGAAAGTATTGTGATTACCGTAATTTCTGGATTAATCGGCGTTGCTTTAGGCGTTTTGACTTTGAAATTAATTGGCAATAGTTTAGAAGAATATTTCATTAAAGACCCAAGTGTTGGTTGGCTATTGATTACTGCAGCCTTCCTCAGTTTGGTAATGTCTGGATTGCTTGCTGGATTTGTCCCTGCATACAGAGCGAGTAAAATAAAACCCATAGAAGCATTGAGAGCGGAGTAATGGAGGTGAATTAATTTGTGAATTTTTTCCTTTGGAAAATGAATGGTGAATTTTTTCAATTGAAATTTTTATAAACTTATAACCATAAATATGTTTTTAAACTTAAACCATTATAATTTAGATGTATACAAGGCAGCAAAAGAATTGAGAAAACAATGTTACAAGACCATAAGATTTTTGCCTGATGCAGAAAAATATAATTTAATTGATCAAATAAGAAGAGCATCAACTTCTATTGTTTTGAATATTTCAGAAGGCTCCTCTAGAAAGTCAAAAATAGAAAGAAACAGGTTTTATGAAATAGCAAGAGGCTCAATCATCGAAATTGATTCTTGTTGTGAAATCATTTTAGAAGAGAAATATTTAGAACAAGAAGATTTAACAGTCTTAGGAAAGAATATTAAAACAACTTTTATATTATTATCAAAATTAATGAATAGTTAAAAAGTGAATCGTGAATTTAAAATTCATTCGTAGAAATTCACCTTAAGGAATTCACTTTTGCAAAGCAAAAAATTGACAACAATATGAACATCATATTCAAAAAAGATACGTGGCAAGAAATTTATTATTCACTTAAAAATAATAAACTTCGTACTTTCCTCACCATGATTGGTGTAGGTTGGGGTATGTTTTTATTTGTTAGTTTATTGGGAGCTGCAAAAGGTATGGAAAATGGTTTTGACAAATTATTTTCTGGATTTGCAACCAATTCTATTTTTATGTGGGCACAGAATACTACTATTCCGTATAATGGTTTCCCAAAAGGCAGACAACTGAGTTTGCACCTTCCAGATATGGATTTATTGGAAAAGAAAATCCCACAGATTGATTACATTTCGCCCCAAAACTCCAGAGGAAATTTTGGAAATCCTGGTGAACAAATGAACCGCAACGGAAAATCTACTACGTATACGCTTACTGGAGATTATCCTGCAGGAAATAAAATTTCTGAAAAGAAATTAATCTTCGGAAGATACCTTAATGATGCAGATGTTACTGCCAGTAAAAATGTAGTAGTCATCGGCGAAGAAATTTATAAAAACTTCTTTGACGCCAAGAAAAATGAAAATCCTATTGGGAAATCTATCAATATCAAAGGTATTTTCTTTAACGTTATCGGTGTTTATAAAGTAGCCAAAGCTGGTGGACCAATGGATGATGATACCACAGCATACATTCCGCTTTCTACTTATACTAAAATGTACAATGATGGAGACAAAGTAGGCTTTTTTGCCATCGTGAGTAAACCAGAAGCCAATCTGGAAACCGTAGAAGAACAAGCCAAACTAGAACTTAAAAAGAAAAACAACGTTTCTCCTGAAGACACCAATGCTTTTGGAAGTTTCAACTTGGGGAAAATGTTCGGGAAAATGTATGGATTTTTAACAGGAATGCAATTGCTCACCATTATTGTTGGAGCACTCACCATTTTGGCGGGTGTGATTGCGATTTCTAACATTTTATTGATTACCGTAAAAGAAAGAACCAAAGAAATAGGCATCCGAAGAGCTTTGGGAGCGAAGCCTTCTGAAGTAAGAAACCAGATTTTGCTAGAAAGTGTGGTGATCACTTTGACTTCGGGATTATTAGGATTTATTTTCGGGATTTTCCTTTTGATGATTATCAATGCGATGACTCAAAACCAAGATGCTTTCCCATTTTATAATCCTACGGTAAATTATTCACACGTTTTTGCAGCGATGGCGGTGATGACGATTTTAGGACTTCTCATCGGGATGATTCCTGCACAAAGAGCCGTGAAAATTAAGCCGATAGAAGCTTTAAGAAGCGAATAATACATGTGAATTTGCCATTGTGATTTTTTTTCTTTTGGAAAAGTGAATGGTGAATTAAAAAATAAATTAAACTTGATAACAATTAAATATTTCATATAAAATGAAAAACTTAACCTTCAAAAAAGTAGTTTATATTCTCTTAGGTTTGCTTTTTGCAGCTGGACTTCTGATGGGAATAAGTTACCTGATTAAATCTAATTCTCAAGAAAGCGAAGCTTTTCTCACCAGAAAACCATTCGTGCAAAATCTTGATGATAAAGTAATGGCTACTGGTAAAATAGTTCCGAGAGAAGAAGTAGAAATTAAGCCGAATATGTCTGGGATTATAGACAAAATCTTGGTAAAAGAAGGCGACCATGTTTCTGCGGGAGAACTTATTGCTACCCTTAAAATTGTGCCGAGCGTTCCTCAGGTAAATGCTGCTCAACAAGAAGTGCAAAATGCAAATCTTCAAATTAACAATGCTAAAATTAATTTGGCGAATCAGCAACAACAATTTGCGATGCAACAACGTTTGTACACACAAGGCGTAATTTCTAAACAAGAGTTTCTTACTGCTCAACAGCAATTGCAATCGATGCAAAACCAGTTGAAAAATGCGCAACAACAATTGCAAACCGCTCAGAAAAATCTACAAATCGCTAGAACTGGTGTTGCCGAAGGTTTACAAAGTCTTGCTACTACTCAAATTCGTTCTAAAGCCACTGGAACGGTACTAGAAGTTCCTGTAAAAGTTGGTTATCAGGTAATTGAAGCCAATCAGTTTAACGCTGGAACTACTATTTGTAGTGTTGCAGACCTTAACTCTCTTATTTTTGAAGGAAAAATAGACGAAGCTCAAGCTGGAAAAATTAAGGAAGGCATGGAGATGAACATCGTCATCGGTGCTTTACAAAATAAAACTTTCCCAGGAAGAGTAACCATGATTGCTCCAAAAGGAAAAGATGAAAACGGAACCATCAAATTCCCGATTGAAGGAGACGTTTTTAACCCGAGTAATGAATACATCAGAGCTGGATTTTCTGCCAATGGCGAAATTGTATTGAGCTCTCAGAAAAATGCTTTGCTTCTAGACGAAAGTCTTATTCAATATGAAAAACAAAATGGTAAAGATGTTCCTTTTGTAGAAGTAAAACAAAAAGACGGAAAATTCAAAAAAGTGACCATAAAACTGGGTGCATCTGATGGAATTAATGTTCAAATTCTTTCAGGAATTACTAAAGATTCTGAAGTAAAAGTTTGGAACCCATCTGATAAAGACAAAGAAGAACTCAAAGAGAAGAAAAAATAAAACTGCCTAATCATACAAATGAAAAATGAAAGACTCCAACATTATTTGTTGGAGTTTTTCTTTTGAGTCTTATTTTTAGGTTTTCCTATTTTAGATTTCACCAATTCTATTCTTTCATTTAAAAAATCGATGTAGTTTTTATTGGGCGCTACTTTCTTTGCTTTTTCAAGAGCTTTCATTGCCTTTTTTAATTGTCCTTGCTTTTCAAAGAAGATGGCTTTTCTGTAGCGTATTCTAGATTGATCAATTCCTTTAATTTTTTTAGCATAATCTATCAGTTTTTTGGCTTCTTCATAATCTTCATTATTCAGCAAACAATCTATATAAAACAGCGGTGTAGAAACAGAATCTAGTTTCACTTGCATGGCTTCTTCGAAGTAAGATTTTGCCGTTTCATAATCTTGCAAAACTTCAGAATACACCCTTCCTAAAAGACAAAGACTCTCTGCATTATGGTCATCATAAGACAAAGCATAATTAAGCGCTTGCATGGTTTCCTCTAGGTTATAGGGAAAATTATCTAAGGCTTGAAAATAGTATTTGTTTGTTGTCATTTTTTTACATTTTAAAAATTTTCTTGGGATTTCCTCTTTCCAATTGAAGATGATTCATCCACTGATTTTGTTTTTGTGCCGAAGATTTTTTGGCATTTATTTCTAAAATCTTCAATTTTAATCTTTGTACTGCGATTTTTTTATTTTCCAGTTGAGAACGAGAATCCATCGCTACCACTTGAATTTTTGTAGGCAAATGTGTCACGCGAACTGCGGAATTTACTTTGTTCACGTTTTGTCCACCATTTCCAGAACTTCTCATGGTTTGAAATTCCAGTTCTTTTTCGTGAATTTCAAGTTCAAAGAAATTTTCGATTTCAAAAACGCCAATGAACCAATTTTTACGTTGATGATGGGGTCTGAATTTACTTTTCCCAATGAATTGAATACTTCCTTTCCAAGAATTTAGAAATTCTGGATTCTCCTCTACTTCAAAAGTAATCGACTGGAAACCTGAAACTTCACCTTCTATCATTTCTACCACTTTGTAGTCCAATTTTAGAATTTCTATTTCTTTTTTCATCAGGTTAAAGGTTTCTTGTACAAAAAACTCGCATTCTACAGGTCCTTTTCCTGAGGTGATTTGTATTATTTGTTTCATTTTATTTGTTGTTTGTTGATGGTTGTTCGTTGATGGTTTATGATTTTTAACCAAAAACTATCAACTAAAAACTGACAACCATTACTTGTCCATTCTCACGATTCTCGGTTGGAAAGTTCCCAGAATATCTACCAAATCTTGTTGAGCATTCATCACCTGATTGATGTCTTTGTACATCATGGGCGCTTCTTCTAAACTCCCACCGATTAAGGTTACTTTATGCTTTTTTAATTCTTCTTTCATCTCTTTTTGGGTGAAAGCATTTTTGGCAAAATTTCTAGCATGTTTTCTTCCTGCTCCGTGAGAAGCCGAATGAAGAGAAGCTGCATTTCCCCTGCCTTTTACAATGTACCCTTTGCTGGTCATAGAACCTGGGATAATTCCCAATTGTCCTTCTGAAGCTGGTGTTGCTCCTTTTCTGTGAACAATCAGTTCTTCTCCGTCCACATTTTCTTTCCACGCAAAATTGTGATGATTTTCTATTCTGGCTTTCAACCTTCCGCCAACTGCTTTTATCAAGCGTCTGTGAATATCGGCATGACAAGCAGCAGCGTAATCTCCCGCCAAATTCATTGCAATCCAATATTCTTGTCCGAGATGTGTGTCTACATCTAGCCAAGCCAAATGTTGTGCTTCTTTTGGAAGCGGACAGTTTTCTACTGCCACTCTCGTGTAATATTGCGCAATCTCTGCTCCGAAGCCTCTGGAACCACTGTGCGAAAGAATTCCCACGTATTTTCCTTTGGGCAAACCAATTTTTTCATCATCTTCTAGAATTTCTACCTCTCCGAATTCTACAAAATGGTTTCCACCACCTGAAGTTCCCAATTGTTTGATGGCTTTTGATTTTAATCTTCTCAAAATGGGCATTAGGTTAAATGTTTCATCATCAAAAATTTCATTTTCTATGTGCGTTTTATGCACTTCGTACATTCCGAATTTGGTATGTTCGGCTAATGCTTTTTCGTATTTGTCTTTTGCTCCATCCAAGTAAGAAACTGGAGTATCTAAAATACTCAAACACATTCTACAACCAATATCCAAGCCCACTCCATAAGGAATTACAGCATTTTTGGTTGCCAAAACTCCACCAATTGGCAGACCATATCCGAAATGTGCATCTGGCATTAATGCACCTTTTACCGAAACCGGAAGTTTGAGCGATGTATAAAACTGATTGACTGCATCTTCTGAAATTTCCTCTCCGAAAATTTCAAATGAAACTCTGTTGTTCAAGAGCATTCTTTTTTCTGTTTTTTGGCTCGTTAAAAGTTCTTCTGCAATTTGTCCTAGCATTAGATTGCTTTTAAATTCTTCTGGTTGAAGTAAAATTTTCTTCAAAATATTTTTCACGTAAGCGGTATTCTTATTGGCAAAATTTTTCTTTGCCACTTCTAAAGCTACCGTCACGGATTTATTATTAGGATATCCCAATTTCAGGATATCTTTTCCTTTTAGTTTTAAATTTCCCATTGTTTTATAATTGATAAAAATGTTGGATGACTGATTACAGGAATCATCATCTTAAAAACTCTGGATGTATTCTAAAAAATTACATCGAGAATATGCCAACAAAAAAATTGATGGTAAGCCTGCATTCAAGAAAATTTCGGGGAAATTTATAGAACCTTGTATCAAAATAAAACCCGAAATTTTACAACTTCGGGTTTCTATATTTCATTATTGATTACAATTCTAGCCGAAAACGAAAACACCGAAGCGTACCACAGAAAGTGGTAATCCTACTGAAGATAAATTGTGAAATTTGAACATTTTGCTTCGTTTTTTTAATTGTTAAACTTTGTTTTCGGGTGCAAATATAAAAGGATTTTTTTGGAATTCGCAAAAAATCTTTGAAAAAATATTTTGAAAGCCAGCAAATTAGCTTTTTTTCTTCCTCGTAAGAAGCACGATATTCAAGAATAAAACCAATAAAGTAAGAGAGACAAAAATGCTTTGATTTACGTTTTCGAGTTTATTCTTTTCTATCACTTTTTCGGCGATGTCTGATAGTTTTTGACTTTGGTTTAAAAAGGTTCTCACCTCTATTTTTTGGTCTTCTTCTTTGTTCTGAACACTGTGTTGGGAGAAGTAAACCAATTTATTTTTGACATTGTAAGCAGCCACCCAAAATTCATTAGAATTGCTCATTACAAAATAGTCTATTTGGTAATGATGGGTTCTTACTTTGCCTAAATGTTTGGTGAGAAATTTATTTTGGTCTTTGTCGATAACTTTTATGGCATAAATATCGAGCGGTTGGTTCACTCTATTGATGACCTGAATCGACATGGATTTTTCTAAAAAATTGCTAAAACTCTTTTGAAAAAACCAATATCCGAAAAATGCTAAACCTAAAATTACAATAAAAAATCTGATATTTTTAGCCCATCTCGCTCTGGCTCCTGTTTTAAATAAACTTAAAATAAGAGCTAGAATTAAGAGGAAAAGTAAAACAAAATTGAGACTATTCATTCTAACAAAGATATTGTTTTTGGTTGACTTTTGAAAAAATCAGAAATTCCTAAAATTCCACATTCCATTCTTTATAAAATTCATCAAGAAATTGCAACATAAAATCGTGTCTTTCTGACGCGATTCTTTTTGCGGTTTCGGTATTCATTAAATCCTTGAGCAACAATAATTTTTCATAAAAATGGTTGATGGTGGTTCCGTTTGATTTTTTGTACTCTTCTTTGTTCATGCCAAGATTCGGCTTGATTTCTGGATGATACATCAAATTATTTTTAAATCCACCAAAATTGAAAGTTCTTGCAATCCCAATTGCACCAATCGCATCAAGACGGTCTGCATCTTGCACAATTTGTAATTCTAAAGGAGGATTTTCTGGAGCTTCTGCTCTATTTTTGAAGGAAATATTTTTAATGACAAACAACACTTGCTCTATTAATTCAGCGTCAACTTGAATTTCTTCAAGAAAATCTTTAGAAATTTTGAGCGCCAAAGTTTCATCACCGTTGTGAAACTTAGGGTCTGCAATATCGTGCAACAAAGCCGAAAGTTCTATTACTTCTAGATTTCCGCCTTCTTGTTCGGCAATTTTTTTAGAGAGTTTCCAGACGCGTTCTATGTGAAACCAATCGTGTCCCGCTTCTGCGCCTTCTAGTTTTTCTTTAACAAAATTTATGGTAAGGGTAAGGTGATTTTTCATGTTCCAAAACTACGAAAACCAATCGAAAACAATGCTCCAAAGTTTACTGTGTTTTGCTCTAAAAAAATTAATGTGCCCTATTTCTTCTCCATTGCTTTCGTTAGGATGCACGGTTCTGTAAATAGGTTTCATATTGACATACGTTTCGTTCATGAGCAGTTTCATTCCCGTTTCTGTAATCCAATCATCATCTTGCATATTGAGATATAAGACTTCTTGATGTAGATTTTTAGAGAAATTTTCCGTTTTTTCGAGCAGTCGATTCACTGATTTTCGGTTCATGATGAGGGTTCGCCAATCATCTGAAACACCTTTGGGTAAAGATTCGCCTAAATTCACAAAATACGTCTTGAAATACCCTTTTACTCGAGTAAGCACTGGTTGATACAGACCAAAACCCAATAATCCTAACATTTTAATTCTTGGAGAAAGATGTCCAAAATAGGTATTTTGAGTGGCCACGAAACAAAATTTTTCAAAAATTTCTGAACCTTTGTTCATTCCGAGGATTAAAGCACCTACAGAATGACCAATTAGAAATTTTCGGTGATTTGGATAATGCTCTTTTATAAAATCTGTAACGGCTTTATAATCTGTATTTCCCCAAGTTCTCATGCTCGCTTTAAAACCTTTGAGCTGGTCTGGTTTAGAAAGCGCCACTCCTCTGTAATCATAGGTAATAACCACAAAACCCAAATTTGCAAAATGCTGTGCAAAAGAGTAATACGTTTGTTGTTTCACGCCAGTTGCAGAATTCACCAACAGTAGTTTCCCATTCGCATTTTCTGGCTCAAAGAGAGTTGCGGTGATGGGATATTGGTCTTTAGTATGGATGGTAATGGTATTCTTCATAAGAGAAAATCTGTTGAAAATCTGTTTCCAAAAATATCTAAAAAAAGAAGAGAATTCCAAAAATTTGAAATTCTCTGCATATTATTCTTTGGTTAAAATTACAAACCGAAATCTTTTAATTTGGGCAATCCTGTTTGAGAACCTCTTTTTTGTGCTACTTTTAGCGAAACATCATTCCCGAATTTCACACAATCATCTATCTCATTTCCATGACATAACGCGATGGAAAATCCCGAAGTAAAAGCATCTCCCATTCCCATTTTATTGGGCATGTCTTCTGGGTCGTTCCTGTGATATTTCATCTCCGAACCATTGTGATAAATGGTAGAATTGGCATCGTCTCTTACAAAAAGTTTGTTGGGGTATTTTCTCAGAATTTTTTCTCTAGATTCTTCCCCAAAAATGATGGAAAGTTCATTGCTTTTGGCCACGATAAAAGAGGCATAATCTAAAATCTCTTCTGAAATTCTGGTAGCTGGAGAAGCATAAATTCCCAGTTTTTTGTTGTATTTTTTGGCAAATTCATACGTTTTTTCTACCACATTCATCGGAATTTCTAACTGAGTTAGTACTAAATCTGCTGTAGAAAAAAATCTTTCTGCGCTCTCTAAATGCTTTGGTTCTAGGCAATAATTGGCTGAAGGAACTACTACGATGGCGTTTTTACCGTGCGCTGCAGTTACATAAGCTGTTCCTGTAGCGTGGTCTAAATCTTCGTGTACAAAACCTACGTTTACATTTTCATCTACTAAATTTCTAAGAATTTGTTGACCATAAGGATCCATTCCTACGCAACCAATAAAAAATGTACTTGCACCTAATCTCGCTGTTCCTACTGCTTGATTGGCTCCTTTTCCTCCAAAAAAAGTTTCAGATTTTTGGGCGATTACCGTTTCATTGGGTTCTGGGTGATATTGCGTATTGAGGACTAAATCGATAGAAGAACTTCCTACAACTATAATTTTGGGCTGTTCTGCGCTTACTTTCATTGAAGTTAAATTTTTAGAAATTTTGAAATAGGTTTAAAATTTCAGCGTTTGGTCTACAACAAAATTAGTCTTTTTTTGTTTCGATAAGAGTAATTATTCAGATTTTATTTCAATAAACTCCGTTATAATTTTAACCGGTTGATTTTCTGCACCAAAACCAATATAGCTTGCATAGAAACCTTCTCCATATCCTGTTTCGAAAGCAAAAATATTTCCTGGTTTTTCTTCGTCTGGTTTTAGGAAAGCAAATTGGTCAATCGCTCCATTTTCATCAAAGAAATGACCGTGGAAAAACTCTTCGTAAATTCCCATAAAATCTGCTCCTTTTCTATGGAACAGTCTATTTTCTAGATGATTAAGACTATCCTGAGTTTCTGCATCCATAAAACAACCCATACCCGATTCTACAGGATACCCAAAAATTTCTTCTCCTTGTAAATCTTCTATATGCTGACCTTCTGTAGTTGCCATTTTAAAGGTTGTTGCCTCCTCATTTTGAAACACTACCTCTACATAAGCAATACAATTGCTGTCTCTTTCTTTGTGTACAAAAACAGGAAAATCACCTACAGGAAAATGAATCACAAATTCCTTCATGTCATGGGTAATCAATGGGTCACAAGCGACTAACTTTCCACTAGGAAGATGAATTTTTCCTGCCTCGAAAGTTTCTAGCATTGGATTTTCTACAAAATTTTTAGAAAAAAGTTTTGATATGTTTTCTAAGTGTGACATGATTTTTTGACTTATAAATTAGGTGAAAGTTTAAGGATTGTCAGGCTGAGCGGAGTCGAAGCCTTTTTTTATTTTATCTTTTTCAAAATTATTTGAATGAGTTTCATTTTTACATATAGATAATTTTGGTAATAAACTCCAATTATCTTTAATAATGGCTTCTTTCTTTTTTCTACTCCAACCTTTGACTCGTTTTTCAAATGAAATGGCTTGTTCTACGTCATTAAATTCAGTATAAAAAACTAATTCTATTGGTCTTCTGGTATGGGTATAGCTTTCAGGATAATAACCTGATTGGTGCTTTACAAGTCTTCCTTCTAAATCACTGGTAATCCCTGTATAATATGAATTATCAGAACATTTTAATATGTAAACAAAATATTGCTTCATACCAACAAGGCTTCGACTCCGCTCAGCCTGACAAAAATAAATCTTGAAAATTTACATTTTTAATTACAATGTTTTTAATTTTTCTTCTAAAATTGCAATTTTATCTTGCGCATCTTTTTGTTTTTTGCGCTCATTTTCTACTACTTGAGCAGGAGCACCTGCAACAAATTTTTCGTTAGATAATTTCTTTTCTACCGAAATTAAGAATCCTTTTAAGTATTTTAGTTCTTCTTCTGTTTTTGCTTTTTCTTCGCCTAAATCAAGGTTTTCACTCAATGGAATAGAAACTTCTGTAGCTCCTACTAAGAAAGTGAAACTTGGTTTATCGGTTTTATTTCCGAAATTAATTTCAGAGATGTTGGCTAATTTTTTCACCACCGCTTCATTTTCAAAAGCAACAGCATTGGTAAATAATTCTACAGCTTCTCTAGGCGAAATCCCTTTGCTTTGACGGTAGTTTCTAACGCCAGAAATCAATTCTTTAGCCGTTTCGAAGGCTCTTATATTTTCTTCGCTGAAAGGTTCTGCTTTTTTCTGTTGAGCAATTACCAAAGCTTCTTCTGTGCTTCTTTCTGCAATTGCCTGATACAATTCTTCCGTTAAAAATGGCATGAAAGGATGCAATAATCTCATTAATTCTTCGAAGTAAGCAATGGTTTTATCATAAACTTCTTGAGAAATTCCTTCTCCATAATTGGGTTTAATGGCTTCTAAGTACCACGCACAGAAATCGTCCCAAATCAGTTTATAAATCAAATGCAACGCATCAGAAATTCTGAATTTTGAGAATTGGTCATTGATTTCGGCAATGGTTTTATTCATTTGATTTCCGAACCATTCTATTGTTTGCAAATCTGCTTCATTTGCTGGTTTGTCTTCTTTTTTCCAACCTTGGATTAAACGGAAAGCGTTCCAGATTTTAGTCGCGAAGTTTCTTCCTTGCAACATTAAATCTTCATCAAAAAGAAGGTCATTTCCAGCTGCTGAACTCAATAAAATCCCTACTCTTACTCCATCTGCACCATATTTTTCAATCAATTCTATTGGGTCTGGAGAATTTCCGAGTGATTTAGACATTTTTCTGCGTTGCTTGTCCCTTACAATTCCTGTAAAATATACATTTTTGAAAGGAACTTCACCACGGAATTCTAATCCCGCCATAATCATTCTGGCTACCCAGAAGAAAATAATATCTGGACCAGTTACCAAGTCAGAAGTCGGATAATAATACTTGATGTCTTCATTGTTTTCGTCTAACATTCCATCAAAAACGGACATAGGCCATAACCAAGAAGAGAACCATGTATCGAGTGCGTCTTCGTCTTGTTTTAAGTTGTCAGTTGTTAGTTGTTGGTTGTTGGTTTTTTCTTTGGCTAAAACCAAAGCTTCTTCTATGTTTTCGGCAACTACATAATCCTCACTTCCTTCTCCATAATAATACGCTGGGATTTGTTGGCCCCACCACAATTGACGAGAAATATTCCAATCGCGGATGTTTTCCATCCAATGTCTGTACGTATTTTTAAATTTTTCTGGGTGGAACTTCACCTCATCATTCATTACTACATCCAAAGCTGGCTTCGCAATTTCAGACATTTTCAGGAACCATTGTTGAGAGATTTTTGGTTCAATCACAGCTCCAGTTCTCTCAGAAGTTCCTACTTTATTTACATAATCTTCGGCTTTTATCAAAAGATTATTTTCTTCTAATTCTTTTGCAATCAGTTTTCTAACCTCGAATCTATCTTTTCCGTTGTAATGCAAACCGTGTTCATTCAGTTTACCATCGTCATCTAAAGAATCAATCATTGGCAAATTATGCTTTTGCCCTATTTCGTAGTCATTGATATCATGTGCAGGAGTGATTTTCAATGCTCCAGTTCCGAATTCCATGTCTACATATTCATCTTCAATAATTGGAATGACTCTATTTACAATCGGAACGATTACATTTTTGCCTTTCAGATGCGCATATTTTTCATCGTTAGGATTTACACAAACCGCTACGTCACCGAAAATAGTTTCTGGACGAGTTGTAGCTACAGAAATAAACTCTTCAGAACCTTCAATTTTATATTTAAGGTACCAAAGTTTCCCATTGAGTTCTTTATAAATTACCTCTTCATCAGAAATATTGGTTTTGGCTTCTGGATCCCAGTTCACCATTCTATAACCTCTGTAAATCAAACCTTTATTGTATAAATCAACGAAAGATTTGATGACTTGAGCAGATAGTTTCGGTTCCATTGTGAAACGCGTTCTGTCCCAATCACAAGAACAACCTAATTTCTTTAACTGTTCAAGTATTGTTCCTCCATATTTATGCGTCCAATCCCAAGCGTGAACTAAAAATTCATCTCGGGTAATATCAGACTTATTAATTCCTTCAGATTTCAGTTTTGCCACCACTTTAGCTTCAGTAGCGATAGAAGCGTGGTCTGTTCCCGGAACCCAAAGTGCATTAAACCCTTGCATTCTGGCTCTTCTGACCAAAACATCTTGAATGGTATTATTTAACATGTGTCCCATGTGAAGAATTCCCGTCACGTTTGGTGGCGGAATTACAATCGTGTAAGGAGGTCTGTTATCTGGAGTAGAATGAAAATAATTGTTTTCTAACCAGTAATTGTACCACTTCTGTTCTGATTCCTGAGGATTATATTTTTCTGAAATTTGCATAAAATTTTAAATAAAAATGAGTTTGGCTTGTAATTTGCAAAAATACGATAAAATGTGAATTTTTAAATGGTTAAAGCTCTTCTTTTTGAGAATTTTGGAATATGAATCAGACAAAGTAAAATAAAAAGAAGAATTTGGATTTAATTACAGAATTTATTTATAATTTTGAACTTTAATTTACAACAAAAAACTTTCTAAATATGAAAAAATTTATGGGCGGTTTGTTGCTTATCGGAGGTTTTGTTTTCTCTTCTGCACAAACTATTTCTTTTGAAAAAACAACTATTGATTATGGTACTGTTCCTGTAAATGCAGATGGAAACAGAGTTTTTACTTTTAAAAATACTGGTAACAAGCCTTTAATCCTTTCTAACGTACAGCCAGGCTGTGGTTGCACCGCTTCTGAATGGCCAAAAGAGCCAGTGATGCCAGGTAAATCTGCACAGATTAAAGTTCATTATAACACTGCAAATGCTGCACCTTTCAAAAAATCTATCGATGTATTTTCTAACGACCCCGTAAACGGAAGAGTGGTTCTATACATCCAAGGAACGGTAGATGCTAATGCTAAAGCTGAAGAAAAAACTTTAGCTCCTAAAAAATAATTCTTTTTAAAATTATTATACAAAAATCGACTGTAACCAGTCGGTTTTTTTTATTATCTTTAGTTGAACAAAATTTTTCAAAAAATGGACACCAATTTCACCGATAACTTTCTTGTAAAAGAAAATCAAAAATTCAATCTCAAAGATTTCAACACCGGTTATAAAGGCAAACTGACCAAAGAAGAAGGTCAAAAAATGCTCGAGGCAGAGAAGAAAAAACTCTACGAACTTCAAGAAAAGCTTTACGCAGATGGCAGTCAATCACTTTTGGTAGTGATACAAGCGATGGATGCTGCCGGAAAAGACAGTTTGATAGGGCATGTTTTCGGTGGAGTAAATCCGCAAGGTTGTGAAGTGACCAGTTTTAAAACGCCAACTTCTAAAGAATACAGTCATGATTTCATCTGGAGGCATTATTTGGCTTTACCAGAAAAAGGGAAAATAGGTATTTTCAACCGCAGTCATTACGAAAGTGTTTTGGTGTGTAAAGTGCATCCTGAATTTAATCTAAGCGAAAAAGTTTGGAAATCTACTGACGAAATTGATGAAAAATTCTGGGAAAACAGATACGAAAGCATCAAAGATTTTGAAAAACATATCTCAAGAAATGGAACAAAAATTGTGAAAATTTTCCTCCATGTATCCAAAGAAGAGCAGAAAAAACGTTTCCTAGACCGAATTGCTGAACAAGAAAAAAACTGGAAATTTTCTATTGGTGACTTAAAAGAACGTGCTGTTTTCGATCAATATATGAAAGCGTATGAAGAAGCAATCTCTGAAACAAGTAAAAACCACGCTCCTTGGTTTGTAATTCCTGCTGACCAAAAATGGTTTGCAAGAGTGGCCGCTATACAAATTATTATCAATGCTTTGGAAGAAATGAATTTGAAATTTCCTGAACTTTCTGCCGAAGATAAAGCTGGACTTGCGGAAGCAAAAAGACAATTGGAAAGTGAATAATAGGTAGAGGTTAAGGAAAAGGTTAAGAAAGTAGATTTTTATGAATTTTTGGAAGGCATTACTTTACACTTTCATTCTAATAATTTTAATGAATCTTATAGGTTTTATGATAAGTAGCATTAGTTATTTTCTAAAAATTCCTTATATTATTTCATTTATAACACAAAGCATACTAACTGTTTTTTGTTATTATTTTTTCTTAACAAAATTTTTGAAGAACAAAACCATTATTAGATTTAAAAATGTTTTTATTCCATTTAGTGAGAGCTTAATTTTACCAATAATTTTATCAGCTATTGGTTTGAAAATTTTGCAAGAACCATTCTTCGAAATATATAAAAGAGTTACAACTCCAAATGATTTCCCTCTAAATATTGTAAATATGAATTCAGAATTAAATTTTGAATTCTTAATTAGAGCAGTTCCTGCATTAATTATTGCACCATTTTTTGAAGAATTAATTTTTAGAAAAATTTTTATTGATAATCTCTCAAAATTATATTCAGTGAAAAATGCTATTATTTTTTCATCAATTTGTTTTTCATTATATCATCTTCCAAATTTCTCTAATTTAATACCAACTTTTCTTTTAGGTTTAGTAGCAGGATACTTATATATAAAATCAAAAAAAATAATAATTCCAATGATTTTTCATTTTTTGTGTAATTTAATTGTTGGGTTATTAAAGCTCTATGGAAAAACTCTTTTGGATAATATTGACAAATTAAATTTAAATATATATTATTGGATGTTTATTTTTTTTGGGGGTATTTTACTAATAACAGGTTTATACACTATAAACTCAAAACATAAAAATTCGAAATTAAGGGCTTGAAACTAAAAAAGAAACCACGAGAAAAACGATAAGCCGGATTCTGTTTCCCGATGAAACGGGACGCTTGTTATTTATCTACTGTTTACATTACTGCAAACCTTGAGCTGGTTACCCCTCGATTTTCGGAGCGAGCTACTCCTATTTTTAGATTGCTCTAAAAAGCATCGATATACTTACCATTGCATCGCATAGAGTTTACCTGATTTCACTACAGCCGAACTGTACTTGCTTTCTGTTGCACTTGTCCTCGTCTCACGACGGAAGGTTGTTAACCTTTATGCTGCTCTGTGATGTCCGGACTTTCCTACCCCAATTTCTTGGAATCAACAAGCTGTTTTTCTCGTGGAGTGCAAAGATACGGAAATTTTGAATGTTAGATGTTAGATGTTAGATGTTAGATGATGGATGATGGATGATGGATGTTAGAATATTGTGGAATGTATTCTTATTATTCTGAACCCTTTCTGCGTTTTACAGATTCCTCAAAAAACGCAGAAAGGGTTGGTTATATTTTTCACTGAAAGTTATTTTAAAAAAAAATGGTTTCTAAAAATCCCTAAACTTGCGCCCCGAGTTGAGCGGAGCTCTTTTTGTTTTTTTAGATTCTTCGATTCCGCTCAGAATGACAAAAAACAAAAAAGCGAGAGCGGAACGAGGAATTTGGCGCCCAAGAAAAAAAATATGTTTTGATATCCATTAATGAGCGCATTTTCTTATCTTCGTTCTTTAATTTCTAAAAAATTGGATTCTAAACAAAAAGAATTTTCTAAGTTGATAAAGGAAAATCAGGGGCTTATTATAAAAGTCTCTAGATTATACACCAATTCTCTGGAAGATGAACAGGATCTTTTTCAAGAAATTGTGTTACAACTTTGGCGCAGTTACGACTCATTCAAAGGACAGTCCAAAATTTCTACCTGGATGTACAGAGTAGCGCTCAATACGGCAATTACGCTTTTCCGAAAGAAAACGAAATCTCCTCAAACTGATGAGTTGATGGATTTTCACCACAGAGATTATGTGGAAGATGATGACGAAAAGCAACAACAGATTACCCTGCTCTACAAGGTGATTAAAATGCTCCCAAAAGTAGAACGTGCGATTGTGATGATGTATCTAGACGATTTGCCTTATCGCGATATTGCTGAAAATTTAGGGATTACAGAAGTAAACGCCAGAGTAAAAATGAATAGATTGAAAAAAACATTAAAAGAATTAATGATACAACATGCCTAATCAAGATTTTAATATAGACGATCTTAAAAAATCGTGGCAAGAACAACCTGTTCCAGAAGTGTATCAATCTTCTGAAATTGAGGCGATGCTTAATAAATCTTCTAGAAATTATGTGAAATATATTCTATGGATTAGCATTGCAGAGTTTTTATTTTTTGCTGCAGTAAGTATTTATTCTGTTTTCTACACAGACCAAACAAGCAGTTTTCTACATATCATTAAAAAATTAGGTGCCAAAATTACGTATGAAATTGAAAAAGATTTCTCCCACTTATTCTTCTTTTTTAAGGTTTTAAGCCTTAGCATTACTGCTGTTTTTGTGGTGTTATTTTATAGAAATTACAAAAAAATAAATATAGAAAACAACCTGAAAAATTTTATCCTTCAGATTATAAAATTTAAAAGAACTGTAAATTTATTTATCCTTACCAATATTATTGTGCTCATCTTTTTCGCAATGGTATTAACCATTTTTTCGATGAATATTCTGAAACTTCAAGAAATACAACTGCAAAACGCTACTCTTATTGGTATTGTTGTTGGGGCGATTGTGAGTGTTACCATTGGTTTACTGCTTATCCTTATCTATTATCGTGTTGTTTACGGAATTATCATGAGAAGATTAGGAAACAAATTGCAACAACTCCAAAAAATAGAACAAGAGCAATAAATGATAAAAAAACCTTCAGACAATTCTGAAGGTTTCGTTTATAATTCTTTTCTCAATCTCGCTACAGGAATATTAAGTTGTTCTCTGTATTTTGCGATGGTTCTTCTGGCAATGTTATAGCCTTTCTCTTTCAGCAAATCTACCAAAGCATCGTCTGTAAGAGGTTTTCTTTTATCCTCATTATCAATCACTTCCTGCAAATGATTTTTAATTTCCTTGGTCGAAACTTCTTCTCCATCATCATTCGTTAAAGAATCTGAGAATAAATTTTTAAGCAAAATAATTCCGTTTGGTGTATCAGCATATTTACTTTTTACTACTCTAGAAATGGTAGAAATATCAAAACCTGTAATATCTGCTACATCCTTCAGAATCATTGGTTTAATGTTTTTTTCATCACCGCTTAAGAAATATTCTTTTTGCAGTTTTACAATTGCCAAAATAGTTTGCATTAAAGTATTTTGGCGTTGATTAATGGCATCTATATACCATTTTGCAGCATCTAATTTTTGTTTGATGAAAAGTGCAGCTTGTTTATGATCTGCCGAATTTTTATCGTGAGAATATGTATGTAAAATTTCTTTATATTCGTCTGAAACTCTAAGAGTTGGCGCGTTTCTACTATTCAAAAGCGGAATAACTTGTCCGTCTTTTATTTGAATCACAAAATCTGGAATAATCTCTTGATTGATGGTGATGGTTTGTGTATCAAAATTCCCGCCTACTTTTGGAGACAATTTAGAAATCACATCTAGCGCATCTTTTAAATCTTCTTCTTCTATATCATATTTATTGATGATTTTGCCGTAATGTTTATTGGTTAAAGCATCGAACTGATGTCTTAAAATATTACCTGCTAAAATCACCGATTGATCTCTGCTTACTTTTTTCTCAATTTGCAGTAAAAGACATTCCTGTAAATCTCTCGCTCCTACTCCAGCTGGATCAAGTTTTTGAACATAATTTTCTAGAATTTCCTTTACTTTTTCTTGAGTGGTATAAATCCCTTGCGAAAAAGCCAAATCATCTACAATAGCTTTAATCTCACGTCTCAAATACCCGTCATTATCTAGATTTCCGATGATGTATTCTGCAATTTTCAAATCATCATCATCTATACTTGATAAGTGGATTTGCTCCATCAAATAATCATACAAAGACTGTCCTTCTGTTAATAAACTTTCGTTATCAAAATCTTCGTCATCTGCAGAAAAATTGCTAGAAGCGGTTTTATAAGAAGGCTCATCATCATACAAATATTCATCTACATCAAAATCAGTATCTATGCTTTCGCTTCCTTCACTTTCGTAATCCGAGTCTAGACTGCTAAAATCGTCCTCATCACCACTGTCTTCTTTAACGACTTCCAAGGCAGGATTTTCTTCTAACTCACGCTCTAGCTCTTCCTGAAACTCAAGCGTATGAAGCTGTATCAACTTCATCAACTGAATTTGCTGAGGAGCTAATTTTTGTCCTAATTTTATTTGTAGGTTTTGTTTGAGCATTGTTTATTATTTAGAAATTCAAAATTATCAATTTGAATTTTTGAAGTGTTATATTTTTAAAAATTATTTTTATAAAATTTATTTATCGGTTTTTCTTTTGATAGTGTGTTTAAATTTCAATACCGCAAAATTGAGTTCTACTGTGGTTTCTGTATCTGTAGTTTTCATTTCTTCTCCCAATATATCAGAAATAATTTCACCACTTTTCTGCATCAAAGATTTTTGTTCATTTTCATCTTTCACTTCTGCCAATTCTGAAACAGTACGAGATAATTCTCTAATTTTTGTAAAAGTTTCAATAATAGCGATGGTCGTTTGTGTTGCTTTTTGACTTTTCAAAATCGTAGCCAACATATATAAACCCTTTTCTGTAAAAGCTTTTGGCAAAACTCTAGATTTTGACGACCATTTTGTGGTCGAAAATTTCGACCGCAAATCTTCAATCTCTGTTTTGTCAATCTCTAAAATATATCCATGCGGAAATTTTTCAGGATTGTTTTTTACCGCTTCATTTATTCTTTTAGTTTCTACTCCATACAATTCTGCTACATCACTATCGATAATTACTTTTTCATTTCTCAAGGTAATTATCTTTTCCTCGATGTTGTTAAATTTTATAAGCATTTGGTTATTAGTTTTATGAAATTTTAAGGCTGTAGACTAAAAAAACATCTAGACACAACCTTAATTCACCTTAAAACTCAGCGTTTTTCGGAGTTCTAGGGAAAGGTATTACGTCTCTAATATTGGTCATTCCTGTTACGAAAAGAATTAATCTTTCTAGACCTAAACCGAAACCTGCATGCGGAACAGAACCGAATTTTCTAGTATCTAGATACCACCAAAGTTCATGCTCATCTACGTGCATTTCTTGCATTTTGGTTTTCAAAACATCTAATCTTTCCTCTCTTTGTGAACCACCAATAATTTCGCCAATTCCTGGGAAAAGAACATCCATTGCTGCTACGGTTTTTCCATCTTCGTTTAATCTCATGTAAAAGGCTTTGATTTCTTTAGGATAATCAAATAAAACTACTGGAGACTCGAAGTGTTTTTCTACCAAATAACGCTCGTGTTCTGATTGTAAATCTGCGCCCCATTCTTCAATTGGGAACTGGAATTTTCCTTTTTTATTTTCTTTAGAATTCAATAAAATTTCGATGGCTTCAGAATAAGAAACTCTCATGAAACGTTTTTTGATTACGTTTTCTAGTTTTTCTATTAAGCCTTCTTTTGCTCTATCTTTTTCTGGTTTTTGTTTTTGTTCTTCAGCAAATCTTTGGTCTAAAAACTTCAAATCATCTTTGCAATTTTCTAGAACATAACCGATTACATATTTCAAGAAATTTTCAGCCAAATCTATATTATCTTCCAAGTTATTGAAAGCCACTTCTGGTTCTACCATCCAGAATTCTGCCAAGTGTCTTGTCGTATTAGAATTCTCAGCACGGAAAGTCGGCCCAAAAGTATACACTCTACCTAATCCCATCGCTGCTGTTTCTGCTTCTAACTGACCAGAAACCGTTAGATTAGTTTTTTTGCCAAAGAAATCTTGTGCAAAATCAATGTCGCCGTTTTCATCTCTTGGAATTTGGTTTAAATCAAAATTCGTCACCCCAAACATTTCACCAGCGCCTTCTGCATCAGCGCCTGTGATGATTGGCGTGTTCATATAGAAGAAATGATTTTGGTTAAAGAACTGGTGAATCGCAAAACTTACCGCACTTCTCACTCTGAAAACCGCTCCAAAAAGATTGGTTCTGAATCTAAGATGCGCCTGCTCACGAAGAACCTCCAAAGAGTGCTTTTTTGGTTGAAGAACAGTTTTTTCCATTTCTTCAGAGAAATTATCACCAAGAATTGTAATTTTCTTTGCAATGATTTCAATATCTTGACCTTTTCCTTCACTTTCTACTACCTCACCGGTAATTTTAAGCGAAGAAGCAGTTTTAATATTTTTGATGATTTCTTCGTCGAAATTTTCGAAATCTACTACAATCTGAATGTTATTTATCGTAGAACCGTCATTCAACGCGATGAAACGGTTAGAACGGAATGCTCTCACCCAACCTTGAATGGTAATATCGTGATGTAAAAGTTTTTTATAATCTCCTAAAATTTCTTTAATGGTCTTCTTACTCATGACTTCATAATTATTCAGCAAAAATAAGAAATTTTGGCGTAATTTTTGATGTAACGCGGAGATTTTTACGGTTTTAAAAATTAGTTTTCGAAAAGAATAATTTTATTGCTCGTCATTCTTGGCAGGAGTCAAGAAAACATCCATCAAACCTTCTGGCAATTGCATTTTGATAAATTTTTCTTCACGGTTTACTTCTAGAATCCAGCCTTTAATAATCGGAATGATGATTTCTTTGTCTGCTAATTTTAGAATAAAATAATGTTGTGCAGTTTGGTCGTTTATTTCTACAATGTTTCCGCAAGATTTACCATCTTCTTCTCTGATTTCATACCCAATGACTTCGTGATAATAAAATTGATTTCCTGAAAGTTTAGGCAAGGTAGAAAGTGGTAAAAAAACATTTTTGCCAATAGATTGTTCTACCAATTGTTCAGAAGAATTCTTGAAAGTAATGATTTTAGAATTATCATTTCCCCATTGTTGCTTTTCCACAAAAAAAGGCACGAGAAGTCCGTTCACTTCTACAAAAATCCCTTCCAGTTTATGGTATAATTCTGGTTGATCTGTATCTAGTTTTATGATTACATTTCCCTTTAGACCGTGTTTTCTGGTAATTTTTCCTAAAAAATAGCAATCTTCTTTTTTCATGGGTTGATATTTTTAAATTTTTAAAAACCAAAAAAATTTTATTTGGTTTTATGATGCAAATATACTTTGTTTTAAAAGAATAAAGACGCAATAAATTGCGTCTTTAGTACATTTTATTTCTAAAATTGTTATGCTTCTGCTTCAGTTCCTTCAGCTTCAGCAGCTGGAGTTTCTTCAGTAGTTTCTTCAGCTACAGGTTCTGCGTTTGCAGCTTCTTCAGCAGCTTTAGCATCAGCTTCTGCTTGAGCAGCAGCAGCAATTCTAGCTTCGTTTACTTTAGCTTCAGCTTCTAGAGCAGCTTTTTTAGCAGCTTCTTTAGACTGAGTTAAACCGTCTTTTTTAGCGTTTACAGCAGCTTCTTTAGCTTCTAACCAAGCGTTGAATCTTTTTTCAGCTTCAGCTTCGTCGAAAGCACCTTTTGCTACACCACCTTGTAAGTGTTTTTTGTATAAAGCACCTTTGTAAGAAAGGATAGCTCTTGCAGTATCAGTTGGTTGAGCACCATTGTTTAACCATTTAACAGCTGAATCTACATCTAGTTCAATTGTTGCAGGGTTAGTAATTGGATTGTAAATTCCTAATTTCTCGATGAATCTACCATCTCTTCTTGCTCTAGCATCTGCTACTACGATGTGAAAAAAAGGTTTTCCTTTTTTACCGTGTCTTTGTAATCTAATTTTTACTGACATATTGTTGTGAATTTATGGGAACTCGTCCCTGTTAATATTTTTAAGTGTGCAAAGATAGTAAAATATTTTGTTTCAAAAAAATTTTGACCGGCGTTTGTTATTGGAAGGTGGAACTTAAATTTTCCCTAAATAAAACAATCCGAGACAACGTTGATTTTCTTCTAAATTCAGAAACTCACCGAGATGATTTATTACTGTGTGAGAACTCCAATAACAGCCTATTTGATTTGCCGTACAGGTTAAATACATATTCTGAACCGCCATCGAAGTCGCTGCAATTTCTTCCCATTCTGGAAGCAAACCACTGAAATTTACAGAAATGGTAACAACGGTGTCTGTTTTGGCAATTTTTTCAGCAAAATCAAGATATTTTTTCTCTAAAAACAAGTGTTCTGGCGTCGTTTCTTTATAAATTTTCTGAATTTCTTTTGCCAGTTGCTGCTTTTCTTCTCCTCTAAAAACTCTAAATCTCCAGGGTTTTGTTTTCTTGTGATTGGGAGCAAACTGTGCAGAACTTAAAATTTCATCTAATATTTCCTGAGAAATTTCTTCGCCAGTATAATCTTTGGGATACGTACTTTTTCTGCTTTCTATGATTTGTTTTAAAATTTCTGGATTGTTCATTTTTTAAAAAATCTATTAAGTTTTGGCTAAAGCCAAATTGAATGATTGATTATTATTAAGCGGACTAAAGTCCGCCCCTATTGATATTTAACAAAACTAATTAAATAATTTTTTCAATTTTTTGGTGAATTCTATTGAGGACAAATTCTTCGCCTTCGGTTTTACCCAACATGATTTTAGCCATCGGACTTTCTTCTGAAATCGCATAAAACCGATCTCCTTCGTAGAAAAACTCGCCGAGAGATACCGAAAGATAAAATCTGGCTTTATTGGTAATGACCAGTGAACCGAGCTTTACTCTATCCGAAGAATGATGAAGCACCTGATTCATTTTCTTTTGCATGGTTTTGAGCGCAAACATTTGTTTATCTAAGTGATAAATTTCTTCTTGCATTTCTTCCCTTATCGAATCATACTTAGAAGTTTTCTTTACTTCTCTCGTTGCTTCCAAAGTAAAGTTGAGATAAAACTCCAGCGTTTTTATCTTCCCAGAAATCGTGTCTTTCACAAAATTTCTCAGTGCAGTTTTATCATAATCTTTGACCAACATCTTCATTAAAATATTCAGCGAAGATAAAATTCTCTTTTGAAATACCGAAAAATAAAAAAACGGGAAATTTCCCTTTTTTAATATTTCTAAAATTTTTACATTAAGGTTTTTCTGAAAGTTTTTTCAAATTTTGGAGTCCTTCTTCATACGATTTACCCATCCAGTAATCCATCATTGGCTTCATGAGATTAGAAGGATATTCCATTTCTGCATCTAATGTCCAAACCACTTTTGTAGCATTTCCTTCTTGTGTTAATACAATATCAGAAGTGGCTTCACCTTGACCTTCAAAAGCCATTTTAGTGCTTTGTTTCTGATTTGGAATAAGTTCTGTGATTTCTTGGCAACCATTTCCTACATCTTTTTTATCACTTTTCCAGCAATGTTGATCGCCAATCTGACCAGAAACTCCAGAGTAAGTAGATTGCAACTGCGGGTCTAATTTCATCCAAGGATTCCATTCATTAAATGCTTTCATAGAATTGAGATGTGAATACACTTTTTCTGCAGGAGCATTAATGACAATCGATTTTTCATAATGGTATTTTTCACCAATGACAAACATGGCAATCACCAAAACGGCTAGAATCGCCAAAAGGATTTTTAAAAACTTTTTCATAGTGTTATAATGTATATTTTGTGATTCCTTAAAGATAAATATTTTTAATTTAACTAAATTTACAGTCCAAAATTTTAACAAACGATGACAAACCCACTTTTACAATCCTTCAATACAAAATATCAATCAGCTCCTTTTGCAGAAATAAAAGAAGAACATTACTTACCTGCATTCAAAGAACTGATAGACAAATCTTTGCAAGAAATAGAAGAAATTACTCAAAATCCTGAAACGCCTACTTTCGAAAACACCATCGAAGCTTTGGCTTATTCTGGCGAACAATTAGATGTGGTTTCTAATATTTTCTTTAACCTTAATTCTGCAGAAACGAATGATGAAATTCAACAAATCGCTCAAGAAGTTTCGCCTTTATTGACCGAATTTGCTTCGAAAATTTCGCAAAACGAACAACTTTTCTCAAGAATTAAAAAAGTTTACGACGAAAAAGACCATTATACGCTTAACGAAGAGCAAAAAATGCTTCTAGAAGAAACCTACAAAGGTTTTGTAAGAAACGGTGCATTGCTGAATGACGAAAAAAAAGAACTACTCAAAAATATTAATATTGAGCTCTCTAAAAAATCTTTGCAATTCGGACAAAATGTTTTGGCAGCGACCAATCAATACTATAAACACTTGACCAACAAAGAAGATTTGGCAGGAATTCCAGAGGCTATTCTTGCGCAATATGAAGAAGAAGCAAAGGAAAGAAACCTAGAAGGTTATGTGATTACGCTTCAGTTCCCGAGTTTACTTCCTGTACTTACCTATGCTGAAAATCGTGAGTTGAGAAAAGAATTAGCGATTGCAAACGGAAAAAAATCTTTTGATGGTGGTGAATTTGACAACCAAAACCTCATCAAAGAATTAGTACAACTTCGTCAAGAAAAAGCGCAATTGTTAGGCTACAAATCATTTGCAGATTATGTTTTAGAAGAGAGAATGGCAAAATCTCCACAGAAAGTGTTAGAATTTTTGAACGAATTATTGACTAAAGCAAAACCTTTTGCCCAAAAAGATGTGGAAGAGCTTTCCGTTTTAGCAAAAGCTGATGGAATTACAGAAATGCAAAGTTATGACCACGCTTATTATGCCGAAAAACTCAGAAAACAAAAATTTGATTTCAATGATGAAGAATTGAAACCTTATTTCCAGTTAGACAAAGTGCAAGAAGCGGTTTTCGGGTTAGCTGGAAAACTTTTCGGGTTAGAATTTGTAGAAACCACTGACATTCAAAAATATCACGCTGATGTGAAAACGTATGAAGTTCTAGAAGTCGGAAGTCAGAAGTCGGAAGATGGAAGTTTTAAAGCATTGCTTTACGCTGATTATCATCCAAGAAAGGGAAAAAGAGCAGGAGCATGGATGACGAGTTTTAAAAATCAATACATCAAAAATGGCGAAAACCACAGACCGCATATTTCTGTTGTTTGCAATTTCACCAAACCCACTGCTGAAACACCAAGTTTACTGACTTTCAATGAAGTAACCACGCTTTTCCATGAATTCGGGCATGCTTTACATGGTGTTTTGGCGAACACTCAGTATCCTAATCTTTCTGGAACTTCTGTGAAATGGGATTTTGTAGAATTGCCTTCACAATTTTTAGAAAATTACTGTTACGAACCAGAATTCTTAAAAACATTTGCGAAACATTATCAAACGGGCGAAGTTTTACCAGATGAAAAAATTCAGAAAATAGAAGATTCTAAAAACTTTATGGAAGGCTATCAAACCTTGAGACAACTCAGCTTCGGAATTTTGGACATGTCTTATCACGCCGAAAACGTAAAAGTAGAAGATGTAAAAACCTTTGAAACTGAAACCATCAAAGCGACTCAAGTTTATCCTACTCTAGCAGAAACAGCTGTTAGCACCAGTTTTTCACACATTTTCCAAGGAGGATATTCTGCGGGATATTATTCTTACAAGTGGGCAGAAGTATTAGATGCAGATGCTTTTCAATATTTCAAAGAAAATGGGGTCTTTGACCCTTTAATTTCTAAAAAATTTAAAACGTTGCTCGAAAGTGGCGGAACAAAAGACCCAATGGAATTGTACAAAAATTTCAGAGGAAGTGAACCGAAAGTAGAAAGTTTATTGAAAAGAGCTTTTGGTTAATGGAAAATTGAGAATCTTTGAAACACAGAGATACAGAGGACTCACGGTGAACACGGTTTTTAAATTTTTGTGGAATTTTTCTTTTTATATTTGACAAGAATAATTCCTTGTGAACTCTTTGAATCCTTTGCTTTTCTTAATAAATATTTGAAAAAAATTAAATAATTCCTTCGTGAACTCAGCGAAACCTCTGTATCTCTGTGTTTAAAAAAACAAAAAATTATGAATTGTCCTTGTTGTTCAGGAAAATTATACGATGAATGTTGCGAACCGTTTCATTCTAAAAAAGAGTTCCCCAAAACTGCGGAAGAACTGATGCGTTCTCGTTATACTGCATTTGCCATTCCGAATGGTGAATATTTATGGCAAACCACATTGCCCAGCAAAAGAAAATTCCATGACAAAAGTGAATTGGAAGCTTGGGGAAAAGAAAACATTTGGACAAAACTGGAAATCATCAATTCCAGCGAAAAAGAAGTAGAATTTAAAGCCTACTTTACAGATAAATTCGGTAAAGAAAACATTCATCATGAGTTATCCACTTTTAAAAAGGTAGATAAAAAATGGTATTATGTTTCGGGAAAATTTTTGGATTAAAATTAAATTCTCGCAGATTTTGCGGATTCTGCTGATTTTACTTTTTCTAATCTGCACAATTTTGCCTAATCAGCGAGAGCTTAATAAAAACATTACTTATTTTTCTTCTTTTGTCTCAAAACATAGAGATAAAGACTTTCTACTTTTTTCCTTGCCCAATCTGTTTTTCGTAAGAATTTAAGCGAAGAATTGATGCTTGGATTTTCGTTGAAACATCGAATGTTTATTTGCTTTCCCAGTTCTTCGAAACCATTGTAATACTCTACCAATTCTTCCAGAATGGCGTCTAATCTTTTCCCGTGTAAAGGATCTTTAGAATTCTGTTCCATGTTATTAAAATAAAATCCCGAAAATTTCGGGATTTTTTATTTTAAAAATTTATTTTAAAGTATAATTTCAAAAAAAGATTAGAAATTAGTGACCAGAGTTACCATCAATTCCGTGAGCATGTCCATGTGCTAGTTCTTCTTCAGTAGCTTCTCTATGATCTACGATTTCTACATCGAAATATAAAGTTTTTCCAGCCATTGGATGATTAAGGTCTGCTACTACAACTTCTGGAGTAACTTCTACCACTACTGCTTGGAAATTATTTCCTTGGTTGTCTGAAAGTGGAAGAATTGCACCAACTGGTGGCATTCCTGATTCATTGAACATTTCTAAAGGCAATTGTGCTACTGCTTGAGGATTTCTTTCGCCGTAACCTTCTGCTGGTAAAATTGTGAAAGAAGCTTTATCGCCAGAAGTTAATCCTTTGATGCTTTCTTCAAATTTTGGAATCATCATTCCCACTCCATATAAAAAAGTAAGCGGATTTCCCGCATCTGATTTTTCTACAAGAACTTTTTCGTTATTCTCTCCATCTGTGTGAAGAACATAGTTGAGTGCAACTACTTGTTGGTTGTCTATTGTCATAATATTTTATTTTTTAGAGAATGCTCTCTTTTTATTCTATTGGTGTCAATTTTCTTGCCTTTGGAGAAAATAAAACTTTTAACTGCCAAATTGACCTGTTTTTTTTAAACTCTTATCTAAATTGAACCAATAAATCTTTCAAAAAAATTAATTCTTTAGAATTCGACCAAAAAAGTTCTTTTCTATCAATTATTGTGATATTTCTTTTGATTTTACCGCTTCATTTCTTGATTTTGCAAGCATAGGAATAGAAATAAGTCCCATCACAAGCATAATCACCAATTGCATGGTATGAGAAATAAAAGCATAGCTTAATCCTACTTCACCTCCCAATTTAGCATCTTTTCCCATAGAAAGAAATAGGGCAGAAATACCTAATTTCATCGCTAGGTGAAATGCTCCAATTCCTCCAGAAGCGGGAACCATCATCCCTAATGTTCCTACTACAATTAAGAAAAATCCGTCTGCAAATGTAAAATCTGAAGTTTCTGGCAATGCAAAACACACTAAATATGCCGCCAAATAATAAGAAATCCAAATCGCGATAGATAATATAATGAATTTTCCTTTTTGCTTGAGTTTGAAAATGGTAGTTAACCCATGAAAAATCCCTTCTACAAATTCTATCACCTTTCCAATGAGAGGAAGATGGGTAAACTTGTCTTTGAATTTAAAAAAAATGAAAGTTCCTATAACCAAAACTGCGATTCCACCAATGATATAGGTAGGATTTATTTTAATTCCAGATTTTTGGTAAAAAGTAATAATAGCGTCTTCTTTAAAAACCACTGTAAGAACCAAAAATCCTAACATACAGAATAAATCGACTACTCTTTCTAAAATAATGGTTCCGAAAGATTTATCTACCGGTACTTTTTCTACGCCATATAAAGCAGTAGAACGTGCTAATTCACCACTTCTAGGAATGGTAAGATTCATGAGATACCCGAAAGAAATCGTCCATAATGAATTAGAATTAGAAATTTGGTAACCCATCGGTTCTAAAAGTAAATTCCAACGAACAGCTCTGAACCAATAGGCTAATAACCCAAAAATCATAGCAGCAAAAACCCAAAGATAATTGGCTTTGGCTAAAGAGGCTTTGATATTTGTAAAATCCAGTCCTTTTAATGCAAACCACATAAAAAGGGCTGCAAAAGCAATAGACACCAGTATCGTAGAAACTGTTTTAAAAGACGATGATTTTTTTTGATTTTCCAAAAGAATAGCAATTAAGTAAGAAGATTGGTTTTTTCGTCTGGGAAAATAATTTTCGGCTGGAAGTTTTGTGCTTCCTCTACAGACATCTGTGCGTAAGAAATAATGATGATTACATCTCCTTTTTGCACTTTTCTAGCGGCTGGTCCGTTGAGACAAATTTCACCAGATTTTCTTTTACCTTTTATAACATAAGTATCAAAACGTTCGCCATTATTTACATTTACGATGTAAACTCTCTCTCCTACCACTAAACCTGCGGCATCAATAAGGTCTTCATCTACTGTAATACTCCCGATGTAATTAAGGTCAGAAGCAGTAACCGTAACACGATGAATTTTTGATTTAAAAACTTCTATTAACATGGCGCAAATTTAAAATAAATTAATTGATTAGTAAAGAATTATCTGAGATTTAAACAAATATAATATTTCGCCAAATTCCCTTTAAAAAAAGACATTTTAGCAGATAAACAAGTTAATCATTATATTTAATGACAAAAAAGAGGAAAAAAAATATCAAATTAACAAATTCATAATTTAGAAATTCATTAAACGCTTATTTAAAAAACACTCTATTCAAAGCATATAAAAAGAATTTCCATGCTCGGAAAAGCCTATTTCTTGTAATAGATAACAATTATCATTTTCTCGTTAATTTATAGAAAAAACTATAATTATTATTAATATTGTGAAAAAAATTTGCACAATATGAAAATTGTTATATATTTGTCTTACGTAACAAATTAACAATTAATATTTATAACTATGAACAAGTCTGAATTAATCGACGCAATGGCAAAAGATGCCGGTATTACTAAAGTTGCTGCTAAAGCTGCTCTTGAATCTTTCGTTGCTAACGTAACTGCTACTCTTAAGAAAAAAGACGGTAAAGTTGCTTTAGTTGGTTTTGGTACTTTCTCAGTAGCTGAAAGAGCTGCAAGACAAGGTATTAACCCTGCAACTAAAAAACCAATCAAAATTGCTGCTAAAAAAGTTGCAAAATTCAAAGCTGGTGCTGATTTAGCTGCTGCTGTTTCTGGCGCTAAAAAGAAATAATTCAAATTATTCAAAAGAATTAAGCCTCACCTTTCGGTGAGGCTTTTCTTATGGAGCTAATCTTGAGATTTTCCAATCGTAATTTTCATCAAGTTCATAGATAATCCTATCATGCAAACGGTTAGGCCTTCCTTGCCAAAACTCTATCTGATAAGGTTTTGCAATAAATCCTCCCCAGTTTTTAGGTCTAGGAATTTCTTTTCCCTCGTATTCTTTTTCTAATCCTGCTAATTTATCTTCTAAATATTCTCGATTAGGAATTACAGAACTCTGTGGAGAAACTGCCGCGCCTAACTGACTTCCTCTTGGTCTTGAACTGAAATAGCCATCACTTAAATTCTCGGCCACTTTTTCTAAATCCGCTTTTATGATGATCTGTCTTTCTAAACCTGGCCAAAAAAAGTGAAGACAAGCCTTATTATTTTTTTGAAGAGCCTTCCCTTTTTTGCTATCATAATTGGTGTAAAAAATAAAACCTTCCCAAGTATAAGCCTTTAGCAAAACCATTCTGGTTCTAGGGCAACCATCCTCTTCTACCGTAGAAATCGCCATCGCATTCGCTTCAGAAACAGAAGGACTTTCTTCTGCATCTAGAAACCAATCTCTAAACATTTCGATAGGATTTTCTTTAATTTCGCTTTCTAATAATTGTGACTTATCGTATACTTTTCTTTTATCATGAAGATTTTCCATCAAAATTTTTTTTAAATTTGAGTAATGAATAATTCTTACAAAGGTAAAATTTTAATTTCTACACCTGATATTTCGGGAGACATATTTTCTCGCTCCGTAGTTTTAATTATAGAGCATGATGCTCATGGTGCTTTTGGATTTATTTTAAATAAAAAAAATTACTTCTTGAGCGATAACATGAAGCATTTATTAGGACAAGAAATTGACGTTTATGAAGGCGGGCCAGTAGAAAATGACAGAGTATTTTTTTTGGTTAAAGGGAAACCTATCACTTCTGAATATTTACCAATAGATGAAAATTTCTATCTCACCGAACAGCAAGAAGAAATCGTTTCTGCTATGGTGAATCAAGACATCAGCAAAGAAGAACTCAAAATATTCACAGGTTATTCTGGATGGAGTCCTTATCAATTAGACCAAGAAGTTCAAAATAAAATGTGGACTGTGGTAGAACTTTTTCAATTGGATTATACCTCACCCAATGATCATACTCTTTGGAAAAAAATTATGCAAAACCTAGGCGGAGATTATTTGCTTTGGGCCAATTCTCCAGAAGATGTGAGCTTGAATTAGGATGAGGTAAAGGTAAAGGTAAAGGTAAAAGTTGAGGCAGAATGTTTAACAAAAATTTAGGATTTCTTTTAGAAATAATTATCGCTTAAACTGAGTTTTTATCTAAACTCTCAATAAAAGAACTCGGTAATGGACCTTACAAAAGGTTGATTGCCGAGTTCGTCAATTTTAAGCAAAACTATTGCTCCAAGATTCTACCATTGCAGAGAATCTTTCGTTGCCAAATTCTTTATTTCTAATTTTTGATACCGAGAAAACTCCTTTTTCATCAGAAATTACCAGGATTTCTTCTGCTTTTTGTGTTTCGAAAGCACTTAATTCTGCTTCTTCGATGATGACAAAAGCATTTTTATGAAGGAAAGTCACGAAATTTTCCATTAACGGAGAAATATAAGCACCTTCTGATTGTTTCGGGATTTTAATCGTATTTTCTTCCAGCAACAAGAGGTTTCCAGAGATGGTTCTCGCTACTCTTTTATCTGGATTGAGCAAAATTACATCGTCTAAATCATTTTCTGCAGCGTAGATTTCTGCATAAATATTTTCTGGCGAATGCGTTCTGATGTTGCTCAAAATATTGGTATTTACTGAAATTTCTTTAAGCAAATCTATTTCAATATTTTTATGGATAGACAGTACATCTACATCTGCATTCAACTCAAAATAATATTGCACTGGCGTTCTAGAAGTAAGCACATCTTCTCTGTTTCTAAACGCCATAAAAGTAATCACTCCCAATTCTAAATTATTTTCAGAAATGGCTTTATTAAAGGTTTCTGTGAAAAATTCAAGCGTAAAAGAAAGCGGAATATTCATTCTCATTTTTCGCATAGAAGCCATCAAAAAAAAGTAGCATTCTTCTGCCATAATCAACTGATGATTCTTAACAAAAAAATGAACTTTTACGGCATCGCCATTTAAAAATGCATTATTCTGAAGTACTATTTCTTGTGTTTTTTGTCCGTTTAGATAAATCATGTTGTAATGATTTTTAGTTATGAAAATTGCAAAAAAAATGATAACTGAAATTTCAATTATCAATCTTTTTACTTGGGTTGAAAGATTAAGCTGCGCCTAGTTTGATTTGTAGATTTTCGATGAGATTATCCCAATATAATCTGGTTTCCTCTTCATCTCCTTTTTCGCAGAAATCGGTAATATTAAGAGAAAGGTCATTGGTAATTTCATCAATGATAATAGTCATTTCGAAGAAATATTTTGTTCCTTCGTCTTCTTCCCAACGGAAACGCACAAAAGATTCTGGTTTATATCTGATTAATGTCGCTTTTTCTGCGGGACCACCATTCCAACTGAAATAAAAGTCATCACCTCTTTCTACTGCTTCATCTGCAAACCATTCTGAAAGGCCTTCTGCAGTTGCCATATATTCATACAAAATCTCTGAAAGACAATGCATTGTATATTCAAACTGTACCTTATGTTTCGTCATATTTTTACCATTTTTGGTGTCGCAATATATAAATTAATTTTATATATCTGCAACTATTTTTCGATAAAATCAATAATTTTTATATGAGTTTTCACATAAAAAAAAGAGTTTTAAAAATTTAAAACCCCTTTTTTTTGTTTATTTCTCATTTAAAGCTTCTAAAATAATTTCGCAGCCCTTTTTAATCTCTTCTTTGCTAATGGTTAACGGTGGAGAAATCCTCATAAATTCATTTCGGTAGAGTTGCCAAAAAACAATGAGTTCTTTTTCCATACAACGCTTCGCTACTTCTAATGTATACTCTGGAGATTCTAATTCTACTGCGAGCATTAAACCTCTTCCGTTTACTTTTTTAATTTTTGGGTGAACCAACAATTCTCTGAACAGTTTTTCTTTTTCTTCTACTTCATTCATTAAACCACTCTCTAAAACTTCTTTTAAAGTTGCATAACTCGCCGCTGCAATGAGAGGATTTCCTCCAAAAGTAGTAATGTGTCCCAATTTAGGAGAATGCTGAAGTGATTTCATTATTTCTGCTGAACTCATAAATGCGCCAACTGGAACTCCGCCTCCCATTCCTTTTCCCATCACGAGAATATCTGGAACCATATCATAATGTTCAAAAGAAAATAATTTTCCTGTTCTCCCAAAGCCTGGCTGAATTTCGTCAAGGATTAATAATGCGCCAACTTCCTCACATCTTTTTTTCAAATTTTTGAAATAACTTTGAGAAGGTGTCAAAAAACCAGCAGCTCCTTGAATCGTTTCTGCGATTACACAAGCTGTTTTTTCGGTAATTTTAGAAAATTCTTCTTCATTATTAAATTCAATAAAAGAAATCATCGGCAACAAAGGACGAAATTCTCTCTTGTGAAACTCATTCCCAGAAACCGACAAAGCACCATGAGTATTGCCATGGTAAGAATTTTTCATGGAGATGATTTCTTCTCGTCCTGTGTATCTTTTTGCTAATTTCAATGCTCCATCGATGGCTTCTGCACCAGAATTTACCAAGTAGGTAACTTCTAAAGGTTCTGGAGTAGCTTCTGCTAAAAGTCTGCACAGTTCTACTGGTTTTTCTTGAGCGTATTCTCCATAAACCATTACGTGAAGATATTTATCTGCCTGTTCTTTAATTGCATTAACCACTTTAGGATGAGAATGCCCTAAAGTATTGGCAGAAACTCCCGCTACAAAATCTAAATAAGCTCTACCATCTTTACCATAAATATAACTTCCTTCTGCTTTTTCTACTTCGAAACCTGCTGCATAAGGAGTAGTTTGTGCTTGATATTTGAAAAATTCTTGTTTCATTTTGCAAAGATAAAGAAGATAAAAGTTGAAATATGGAAGTTTTTAAAAAATTTTTTACAGAAATCACAAGATAATTTCATATTTTCAAATTCTAAATTTAAAGGTTTTTCCGTTTTTTTACTCTCGCAGATTGAACTGATTCAGCAGATGAATAGATGCTGAATTTTTATTTGCAAAATTAGCGTAATCAGCGAGAGATTAAAGTTTTGCCGATATGTAATTAAGTTGTGACCTCTTATTTTTATTAAAAGTTTTTGGTTAAAGTAAAAATTGATTTCAAAAATAAAAAGCCGGACTAAAGTCCGACTCTATTGATTTATAATTTTCTATCTCTTTTGATGGTTTTTGGTTTTTTCTTGGCTTCTTCTTTTTTACGAAGTTCTTCCGCTTTTTGGTACAGCGTATCATCTGTTTCGTATTTCACTTCTTCATAATTAGGTGTATCTAAGAAAATATCTTCCCATTTCCGTGGTCGATCTTTCGTATTCCAATTAAAATCTGTGAATTTTCGTTTCTCTGGAGCAATCATACTCATCGGGTAAATATCAGAATTGGCTCCAATATTACAAGAAATAATCTGAATTTTTCTTTCTTCAAAAAGTGCTTCAATTTGTCCGCAAGTAGAAAGCGCAATACCGATTCTGTCTAACTGCTTTGTCTTTGCATCTTCAGAATCTGCATAAGTAATGGCTTGAGCGTTTCCTGTTACTTTGGCAATTTTAATTTCGTTGTTTTGATAAAAAACGGTCATTAAATTCCCTTTCACTTGATTAAACTCGTCTTTCAGCGTGAGAGAATCTGCTTTAGAAATTGCAAATGCATTTCCAATGACTTTTAGAGAGTCTATATTTTGTTCCGTTGTGTTGAAATATGCTTCAATTTTGTCTCCAGAAATTTGTTTTTCTCCACTCCAGAAAAGAGGTTTCACATTGAGGTGAAGAATTCCATCGGTTTCATTAAAACTTAAAGAATCTGCTCTACCTTGTGCTTTGGTCATGAACAATCTTACTTTTTTATATCCACGAAGGAAACTTTTTTTCTTCTGGGTAGAATCTAATTTTTGGTAGCTTAAAAATCTTTCTGCAGCGATGTAAGCCGTATCTTGATTCATGATTTTTACTGCATAAGGTTTTTGGGTAATCATCGCCGAATCTATTTTTTCGTAGATTTCTCCGTAACCACCGATGATGTAACGATTTTCTTTCGGATCGTCTAATCTTACATTTCCTTCTGCCTTTCCAAAACCTGTGAGTTGATTAAAAAACATTTTATCCCCTTTCAGAATTTTACCATTGTAATAAATTCTAGAATTTTTATTGAGATACACTTGTTTTTCGTTCATGAGATACTTTCCATTTTCTGTGTAGACGTAATTAGAAGGTTTCTCTTTATTGATAATGGTTGTAGGCCCGAAAAATTCTGCAATATTGGTATTTTGATAATGTTTGATGTTTTTTCCTTCTACTCTATATTGGGCATTATCTATGGTGTAATTATTGGTAAATTCATTGGTTTTAGAATCAATGAAATAAGTAGCAGACTGAGTCCACATAGTATTTCTACCATCATTAATGGTTCCACCAGAATTGAAATAAGCTGTATTTTTTACTCTATCATAATACAAAACATCTGTAGAAATGGTTTGTTTCGCATCAGTAAGCACCACTTTTCCACGGGCAATTCCTCGTTGAGTATTTCCATCATACTCCATTTCGTTTGAGGTAATTCTGTTTCCGTCTGAAGTAACAAGCAAAACGTTTCCAATAGCTTTAGCAAAATTTTCTTTTTCGTAGAAAATCACTCGGTCTGCCGTCAACATGGCACCTTGATGTTCAAATTGTACATTTCCTGTGAAGAAAGGATTTCCTCCGTACATGTCTTGTTTTCTTTCGAATAAATCTGAGTGAATGAAACGTACTTTTTGACCGGGCTGAACCGCTACATTGGTTTCTTTTTTGAAATAAGGATCTTTTACTAAAGGTTCTTTGGAATTGAGTTTATCAATCTGCGAAAAACCTAAAGCATAAATAAAAATGAAGAGTACGAAAAGGATTTTTTTCATTATTTTTTTTTGTGGCCGTAAAAATATAATGAATGATTGTCAATTTTCACGCCAAACGCTTCTTCGATAGATTGTTTGATGCCCTGAATTCTAGGGTCGCAAAATTCTATAATTTCTTCAATCTCTTTATCTGAGCCATCTTTGTAAATCACTAAATGGTCATGTTGCTTATCAAAATAAGATTTTTCATAAGAAGATGAAGAAAGTGTTTTTTCGCCGAACTGGTGTTTACGAATCAAGCCTGCATCTAGAAAAATTTCTATAGTATTATAGATGGTTGCCTTAGAAACATGATATTTTTTATTAATCATGATGAGATATAAATCATCTACATTAAAGTGATGATCCATATTATAAATCTCTTCTAAAATGGCATATCTTTCTGGAGTGTTTCTGTAGGCTTTATCTTGTAAATATTGCTTCAGAACATCTTTTATTACGCCTATATTTTTTTCTTTTTGAGTAGCTTCCATTGTTTTAATTGAAAAGCAAATTTATTAATTTTTAACTAATAAAAGGTAAATTTTAATGAGAGACAAAATCTAAAAACCTCAATTGCTTGAGGTTTTCATTTTATATTAAGAATCGTAACGTTTAAATTCTTCTAAAATAATTTTTTTCTCTCTAATCGGGTTATTGATAAGCGGTACAGATTCTACCAAAACATTATGTGGCGCCAAACCGTACGCTTTGAAATCACTACTACCGATATATTTCACGAAATTATAGATATTCAAGGTTATTTTTTCTTTTACCGTCAATAAGAAGTCATTGATATAAACATTGTCAATAATCACATATTTTAAATCTGGCGGAATATTATGATTTCTAAGAGAAGGATGGCTACTTCTATCAGGAATAATACCTTCTTTCATCATATCAAACAACACCTGATTAAAGTAATCATTGATTTTTCTATCAATTTTGAATCCTAAAAGGAAATTCACTTTATACACCGTTCCTGGCATTACCTCATCAATAGAATATTTATAGGTAAAAGGATCTTCTTGGTTAATGATATTTAAAATAAAATAATGGTCTGCTCTTTTTGGCTGAGATCGCATGATGGAGTAAATAATTTTAGATTCTACCTCATCATCTCTTTTCGCACGGCTTAAGAAAGCAAGATTGGTCGCATATTTAGGAATAGACTCATCTAGTTTAATATCTTTAATTGTAGAAACATAATCTTTCAGTTTTACAAACTTGATGAAATTCTGCTTAATCATTCTACCATTATACCAAGCATACATACAAACTGCCACGAAACCTGCTAAGAAAACGGTAATCCAACCACCTTCGAAGAACTTAATAATGTTGGCACTGAAAAATCCTATTTCTATAGACAAATAAACCAAGGCAAAAATTGCTATAAAAAGTTTATTCACTCTATTTCTCCACAACCATGCAATCAATAAAATAGTAGTCATCATCATGGTTACCGTAATAGATAAACCATACGCTGCTTCCATATGTACAGATTCTTTGAAATAGAATACTACAATTAGACAGAAAATAAGTAAACCCCAATTGATTCTTGGAATATACATTTGACCTTTTAAACCAGAAGGATATTGAATCTGTTGGAATGGCCAAAAGTTAAGAGACATTGCTTCTGAAAAAATAGTAAATGAACCTGTAATTAATGCTTGAGAAGCAATAATTGCCGCTGCTGTTGCCAAAATTACGGCTGGAATAATTAAATAATGTGGTAACATACCAAAGAAAGGATTTGTCCCCGTGAAAACCATTCCGTAGTTATTTAGTAACCACGCACCTTGACCTAAATAGTTTAGAATCAACATGATTTTTACAAAAACCCAACTCACTCTAATATTTTTATAACCACAGTGTCCTAAATCTGAATACAAAGCTTCTGCTCCTGTAGTACAAAGAAAAACCGCCCCTAAAATTAAAATCGCGCTCGGAGAGGTTACAATTAATTTATAGGCGTAATAAGGATTAAAAGACTTTAGAATTTCTGGATGCTCTAATAAATTTACTACACCAAATCCTCCTAAAAACAAGAACCAAATCACCATTACTGGTCCGAAAAACTTCCCAATAAAACTGGTTCCGAATTGCTGTACTACGAAGATAATAACCAGAATTACAGACGTCATTGCTAGAATAGAATTGATTCCTAAATCTAATCCTTTGATTTGTTTAAGACCTTCTATAGAAGCCATTACCGTAAGAGAAGGTGTGATTACTCCATCTGCAATTAACGCAGACGCTCCTATAATTGCAACTAAATAAAGCCATTTCGTTTTCATTCTTTTTACCAAAGAAAATAGGGCTAGAATCCCACCTTCCCCTTTATTATCCGCTCTAAGGGAAATAAGAACATATTTGATAGTGGTTTGCAGCGTGAGCGTCCAAATAATACAAGAAAGTGCTCCTTCTATATATTCTTCAGAAATCATTTTAGCTTCTTTTCCAGATTTAATGATGGCACTCATTACATAAAGTGGTGAGGTACCAATATCTCCGAAAACAATTCCTAATGAAACTAAAACTCCTATGAAAGTTAATTTTTTGGTGTCAAAATGATGACCTCCAGCTAAAACGTCTGACATTTTTCAAGTTTAAAAATAAATGCAAATTTAATCTAATTTCCAGAGGAAATACTTTTTCCTAAAAAAATTTTACATGAAATTAAAAAAGCGCAACCAAAAATGATTGCGCTTTTTTAAAATATGATTAAAGTTTTAAGATTTTACGTATAAAACGTTTTTAATCTCTTGTTTTACTTTTTCTAATTTCGGGAACCACTCTGCAAATAACGCTGCTGAATATGGAGCAGGCGCATCTGGAGTTGTAATTCTCTTAATTGGCGCATCTAAATAATCAAATGCTTTTTGCTGAACCATGTAAGTAATTTCTGAAGCTACAGAACCAAATGGCCATGCTTCTTCTAAAACTACTAATCTATTGGTTTTCTTCACAGAATTAAGAACTGTCTCATAATCTAGCGGACGAATTGTTCTTAAGTCTATTACTTCTACAGAAATTCCTTCTTGTTCTAAATCAGCTGCTGCTTGCATTGCTAATTTTAAAATTTTACCAAAAGAAACCAAAGTCACATCTTTACCTTCTTTTTTGATATCAGCTTTACCAATTGGGATGTAGTATTCTTCTTCTGGAATTTCCATTTTGTCTCCGTACATCTGTTCAGATTCCATGAAAATTACAGGGTCATTATCTCTAATTGCAGATTTTAATAATCCTTTTGCATCATATGGATTAGAAGGAACAATTACTTTAAGACCTGGGCAGTTTGCATACCAGCTTTCAAAAGCTTGAGAGTGAGTAGCTCCTAACTGACCTGCAGAAGCAGTAGGTCCACGGAAAACGATTGGCACATTCCACTGTCCACCACTCATTTGATACATTTTCGCTGCATTAGAAATAATTTGGTCAATAGCTACCATAGAGAAATTAAAAGTCATAAACTCTACAATTGGTCTATTTCCGTTCATTGCAGCTCCTACAGAAATCCCAGCAAAACCTAATTCTGCAATTGGTGCATCTATTACTCTTTTCGCACCAAATTCTGCTAACATTCCTTTTGAAGCTTTGTAAGCTCCGTTATATTCTGCTACTTCTTCGCCAATGAGATATATCGATTCGTCTTTACGCATTTCTTCGCTCATTGCTTCACAGATAGCCTCACGAAATTGTACTTCTTTCATTTTGATTAATTTGTTGAGTTGCAAATTTAAGGAATTTTTATCAAACTATTATGTATCAATTATTACTTTAGTCAACAAATAAAAAAGACACATCTTTTAGGACGTGTCTCGTTTGTTTTTATTTCTAAAATAGATTAATCTACTCTATGCCAAGTTTGGTTTCTACCGATTAATGAGATTCCTACATAACCTCTTACATTTAGTTTATCACCGTTTCTGGTCAATGTACAGTTGTACGTTTTTCCTTTTTTAGGATCTGTAATGGTTCCATCAGTAAATTCTGAACCATCTTTAGATAAACCTCTGATGATTTCTAAACCAACTAATGGCTTATTTTTTCTGTCATCTGTACATTTTACACAGTTGTTATTTTCTGGTTTTTGTAATAATTGTACAATTTTGCCATAATATTTACCGTCTGATTTTTTGAAAATCTCTACGATAGATTTAGGCTTCCCTGTTTCATCATCAATTGTTTTCCATTTCCCTTCTATTTGAGCATATGAAAGAACACTGAAGAATAAAGCGAAAAATGCGAATGCTAATTTTTTCATGTTTCTAATTTTAAATTTTTGCTAAAAGTAAATATTTTTTATTAAACAACAAATTTATTGTTATTCTTATCATACTAATAACAAAGCAGGTGCCAAAATTCAGAAAATTAAACACTAGTTTAATATCTCGATTAAATAAAGTTTTTTCAACTTTTTATTTCTGGTTTTAGGATTCAGAAATTTCAGGGAAAGTTTAGTGATTTTAAAATGCGTTTCCTGATGGAGAATCTTATACGGTTGTGTAATATTTTGTAAATCATTTTCGTATACCAGAACTCTATCCCCTTTTTTCAACAGAGAAACCTCTTTTCTAGGTGTGTTTTGTTGGGTATAAAAATCAAAAGACCAAATTTCATAATCTTTCGGCATGAATAGATTTTGGGTTGAAAGTTGATTTTTTTCAAAATATTGAGCCATTTTTAAACCACCTTGATATTGCGTCAAAACAGGATAAAACTGCGAATTGAGAAAAATATTAATGGTTATAGCAAAAAGCAATGAGACCAAAACCCATCTTCTCACCATATTTTCTTTTTTGAAAATGTAAAGCAGTAAAGTTCCCACAAAAAACAAGCCTAACACAAATAAAACCACTTCATGAATTCCTGTAAAATAATACGTGAGCAGTAAAACGCCAACTAAACTTACCGAAATCACCACCAACTGTATCACCCAAAAAACTCGGGCTTTTTTCCATTGATTTTTTTCGAAAATTTCAAAAATATAAGAAGCGGTAAAAACAGAAAGAATGGGAATTAATCCGTTTAAATAATGAGGCAACTTAAATTTAGAAAAACTAAATACCAACATCACCAACCAGAATCCGCCTAAAGTTAAAAACTCTACACCTTCTACTTTTTGAAATCTTAGTTTAATCAAATTTTTAGTTCTTTCGAAAACACCCGTGTAAAATGCGATTGAAAAAGGTAAAAATGCCCAAAGTAATGTGTGAAAAAAGAAAGAATAATCAGGACTATTCTGCTCAAAACCTTTAGCTTGTAAACGATTTACACTTTGATTAAAGAGAATAAATTCTACACCTTCGTTTCCAAATTGATGATAATATGCGTACAAAATCGGCAAAATTCCTACTCCGAAACTGAGCGCGGCAAAAATGATTTTCACATTAAAAAACCTCAACCATTCTCTAGAATACAGCAAATAAGAGAATACCGAAAATCCTATAATCACTATTGCCATCAAACCTTTTGAAGAAAAAGCCAATGCTGTAAACAATCCTGCTAAAACTACATTAAGAATTTTTTGTGTTTTGATAAAAGCTAAAAATTGCCAAATAGAAAGTGCAATAAAACCCGTTAAAACAGCATCTGTTCTTACATCATGTGCAGAAAGAATAATGGTTTGTGACGCTAAAAATATCAATGAAGCAGTATAACTTAGATTTTCGTTTTTATACAATAAATCAGCAATCTTTTTTACAGAAAAAGCAGCTAAAAACAAGCATAAAATAGCTGGAATTCTATAAGCAATGTGACTAATGCCAAAAATTTTCATCGATAAAGCTGCGAGCCAAAAATGCAAGTGCGGTTTGTCTAAATAAGGATTATCACCTTTATAAATTTCTAGAAAATTGCCAGTATTGGCCATTCTCATCGCCATTGTAGCATGTTGAGCAGAATCATTTTCCATCAATGGAATAAATAGCCCAACTAAGTACACCAAAATAAAGCCTACAAAAAGAAAAAAGATTTGATTTCTAGAAAGTAATTGATTTGGATTCATTATAAAAATCAGTTTTTTAGTATTTTTGCAAAAATTTGCTTTGCAAAGGTAACAAATCAAGCGCTACAATGGATAAAAATAAATTATACTCTCTCGTTATTCCTATGTATAACGAAGAAGGAAATGCAGGAATTTTAATCGACAGAATTTCTGATGCTATGAATGGATATCACTATGAACTCATCTTAATAGACGACAATTCTTCGGATAAAACCATACAAGAAATCAAAGAAAAAAAACATCCAAATGTAGTTTTGATTGAACTTAAAAAAAATTACGGACAAAGTTCTGCAATGATGGCTGGTTTCGATTATGCAACTGGTGATTATGTAATTACACTTGATGGTGATTTGCAAAACGATCCTACAGATATTCCTGCAATGGTAGAGCTTTTAGAAAATGGAAATTTCGATTTGGTGGTAGGAAAACGTCAAAAAAGAAAAGATTCTTCCATCAGAACCATTCCTTCAAAAATTGCGAATTTCATCATCAAAAAATCTACAAAACTCAATATTTCTGACCAAGGTTGTGCGCTGAAAGTTTTCACCAATGAAACAGCAAAAGAACTCAATCTCTACGGAGAAAATCACAGATTTATTAGTTTAATGGCACATTTAAATGGTGCTAAAATCACAGAAATTCCCGTAAAACACCACCCAAGACAACACGGTGTTTCTAAATACGGAATGAACAGAACTTTCAAGGTCATTAATGACTTGCTTTTGGTCTTGTTCAATAAAAAATACCTTTCTAAACCCATTTATCTTTTCGGGAACATTGGTTTAATTACCTTTACACTAGGAGTTTTGGTTAATATTTATTTATTGGCGCTCAAAATTTTAGGAAATGATATTGGCGGAAGACCTTTATTAATCCTTGGCGTGTTACTTATTTTCATTGGCATTCAGTTTTTCACCACAGGAATTATTGTAGATATGTTGATGAAAACTTACTACGAATCTCAAGAAAAAAGACCTTTTAACATCAGAAATATCACAACATTTGGAGAAAGTCAATCTTAAAAAACTACTCATCAACTTTGCTAAAATTTTCATTAGCATTGCTTTGTTGTATTTCGTTTTTCAGAAAATTCCTTTTCGGGAAGTAACCGTTTTATGGGCAAAAACGAATGTTTTTTATCTCGTGATGGCTGCTATTCTTTTCTTGGCTTCCCAAATTATTTCTACCAAAAGACTTGAACTCTATTTTGAAGCCAATGATTTCCATTTGAGCTTCAGAAGCAACTTGGAACTCTATTTTTTGGGAATGTTCTATAATTTTTTCATTCCAGGTGGAATTGGTGGAGACGCTTACAAAGTCTATCTTTTGAATAAAAATTTTGGTTGGAGTGCAAAAAAAATTACCTCATCACTTTTTAATGACCGATTAAGCGGACTTTTGGCGATTTGCGTATTGATTTTGGGATTTTCCTTCAATTTACTGGAAGCCAAATTCTTCCCCATCTTATTTGTTCTTTTAGTGGTAGGATTTTTCTTTACTTATTTTTTGACTAAAAAGCTTTTTTCTACTTATAACAAAGTTTTTTTTAAAGCTTTTTCCTATTCATTTTTAGTCCAAATTTTACAAGTCATCAGTTTTATATTTTTATTAAAAAGTTTAGATGTAACTGACAATTTCACCATTTACGCAGTAGTATTTTTGGCAAGTTCAGTGCTCAGTTTAATTTCTTTTGCAGGAATTGGGGTGAGAGAAATGCTCTTTTTACAAGCGTCTAAATGGTTCAGTTTCCATCCAGAAATTTCAGTTTCTGCGTCTTTACTTTTTACAATGATTACAGCATTTTTTTCACTTTTTGGAGTGATATTTCAAATAAGAAAGTTAAATTTGAAACTTACTGAAACGCCATGAATTTTATAAAAAATAATCTTGCCAACGCTTTCACTCTCGGGAATTTATTTTCGGGAAGCATCGGTGTTATCAATTTAGTAGACGGAAATTACAAAGTTGCCGCAATTTGCATCATTATTTCTTTGGTTTTAGACTTTTTAGACGGATTTGTTGCGAGAGCGCTCAAAGCCAATTCTAATCTCGGCGCACAGTTAGATTCTCTAGCAGACATGGTAAGTTTCGGACTTTTGCCTGGTGTAACGATGTTTAAAGCACTAGAAGGTTTCGGTAATCAATTTATGGATTTCGAACTGCCATTTCAGTTAAAATATTTAGGGCTTTTCGTGGCTTTATTTTCATGTCTCAGATTGGCTATTTTTAATTTAGATGAAGAGCAAAGCTATTATTTCAAAGGACTCAACACACCGAGTAATACGGTTTTACTTTTCGGAATGTATTACGCTTTTCAAGAAACGGGAATGTTCTGGCGAACGTTTGAAAATCCTGTATTTTTAGTAGGACTCATCGCAGCAAGCTGTTGGTTACTTGTCAGTCCCATTAAAATGATTGCGCTTAAATTTAAATCGATGAAACTGAAAGATAATTACCCAAAACTCATCTTACTTTTGGGCGGAATTCTACTGATTTCTATTTTAGGATTGGCTGGAATCCCGATGGTTATCGTTTTTTATATAATCGTTTCTCTAATTTTTCAAAAACAAATGTAGGGACAAGTCGCGACTAGTCCCTACTTAAATAAATTTTATGAATCTAAAACTCCATAAACCGCTCTGTATATTTGATTTAGAAACTACCGGAATCAACATTTCTAAAGACAGAATTGTAGAAATCTGCATTTTAAAAGTTTTCCCTGATGCTTCTAGAGAAAGCAAAACTTGGTATGTAAATCCAGAAATGCCTATTCCTGCAGAAGCTACTGCAGTTCACGGAATTTCTGATGAAGATGTAAAAGATTCTCCTACATTTAAAGAATTAGCTCCGAAAATTATCGATATGATTAAGGATTCTGATTTAGGAGGTTTTAATTCTAATAGATTTGATATTCCACTTTTGGCAGAGGAATTATTGAGAGCTGGTTATGATTTTGATTTGTCTAAACACAAACCTGTAGATGCTCAAACTATATTCCACAAAATGGAACCTAGAAATCTAAGTGCAGCATACCAATTTTACTGCGGAAAATCTCTAGAAAATGCCCATTCTGCGGAAGCAGATACTTTGGCAACTTTCGAAGTGTTGGATGCTCAAATCGAAAAATATGCAGATTTACCAAATGATATTGCTGCTCTGAGCGAATTTTCATTCCATAATAAATTTGCAGATTTGGCAGGATTTATCGCTTTTGATGATAAAGATGAAGAAATTTTCACTTTTGGAAAATACAAAGGTCAAAAAGTGAAAGATGTCTTCACAAAAGATGTAGGATATTTCGGTTGGATTCAGAATGCTGATTTCCCACTTTATACCAAGAAGGTTTTGACAAAAATTCAGTTGAGAAGTAAGTTTTAAGATTTTTCACAAAATTTTTCACGCGATGGCGCAAAGATTTACGCAGAGAACGCAGAGTTTTGTAATTTTAGAGAAATAGCTAAACGTTTTTAAAAATTTTAACGACGCAAAAACATCCATCACCCAACATCTAACATCTAACAAAATGAAAATCATTTGCATAGGAAGAAATTACGCAGAACACGCGAAAGAATTAGGAAACGAAATTCCAGAAAATCCAGTTATTTTCATGAAACCTGACACTGCTGTATTGAAAAAAGGCAGTGATTTTTACATTCCAGAATTTTCTAATGATGTGCACTACGAATTAGAAGTGGTACTCAAAATTTCTAAAGGCGGAAAATATATCCAAAAAGAAAATGCACCTAAACATTATGACGAAATTGCGCTCGGAATAGATTTTACCGCTAGAGATTTACAGTCTCAACTCAAAGGAAAAGGTCTTCCTTGGGAACTGGCAAAAGGTTTTGACGGAAGCGCTGTAGTTTCTGATTTTTTCCCAAAAGAGAATTTTGATTTAAAAAATTTGAATTTTCAACTTCAAAAAAATAAAGAGACTGTACAAGATGGCAATACCAATCTCATGATGTTTTCGCCAGATGATATTATTGCTTTTGTTTCTCAATATTTCACTTTAAGAGTGGGAGATTTAATTTTTACAGGAACGCCAAAAGGTGTGGGAAAGGTATCAGAGAACGATGAGCTAGAAATGTTTCTAGAAGGCGAAAAAGTTTATAGCCTGCGCATACAATAAATCATTTCTAAAAACTTTTATTTCCCGTTTAAAAATTGTAAATTAGTACTGTTATTAAAACACACGCAATGAAAAATATTATTTTACCTATCGATTTTTCTGACACTACAGATACTCTTGTAGAAGGCGCTGTAGATTTTGCAAAAGAAATAGCCGGAAAAATTTATTTAATACACGTAGCTCCTGCAGATATAGGTTTTGCTATAGGAGATATGGGATTTCAATATTTCCCAGAGATAGAAAAATCTGAAATTTCTGAAGAACTCGCCGAGTTGAATGAAATTGAAAAAAGAATAAAAGCAAAAGGTGTAGCTTGTGAACATTTGCTTAAACAAGGCATCGCTGCTGAAATTATCTTAGAATACGCTAAAGATAAAAAAGCCAACTACATCGTCATGGGAAGCCATGGAAGAAGCGGAATTTACGATGTTTTCGTAGGAAGTCTTACCAAAGATATCACGAAAAAATCTCCTATTCCTGTTTTAGTAGTTCCTTGTCACAATTAATTTTAACAAATAGAATAAAAAAAATCCCGAAATTTTACAATTTCGGGATTTTATATTGTTAAGAAATCTGATTAATCTTCTTTAGTGTGTAATTCTGGATTGTAGTATGGGAATTTACCTTCTGTAGGTGAATAATATTCTTTATCTTTATTATTCCCTAATGTGGTTACTAAAACATAACACCAATAGCAAAATAAAGTACTAGCTACAATAAATAGAATCCAGTTCAATACGTTTCCTGCGAAATCATAGAATCCGAAAGACCATATGAACAAATCACTTAAGAATAACCAAAAAGACGTCATTTTTTTCTTATTTTAAATTAACTTTGCACAAAATTAATAAAAATGTTCAGATTACTATCAAAAGAAAGCAATATTTTTTCGATTCCTGTCTATATATTTTTTTTATTTCTTTTGATAATATCATTTAATATATTGGATTTCAAAACATTAGGTGTTTTTTCTAGCATCATTACGTTTTGTGGATTTGCGTTAGGATATTTTCTTTTTAATGCTATCGGTCTGAATTACAATACTCATCTTCCTCTTTTTCTGTATACTTTTTTTGTATTTGCATTATATCCGGGAAGTTTAGACATAGGAATTGCGATGTCACTCTTTACCAATTCTTTTGTAATGGTTTTATTGACCAGCAATCAAGATGAAGTAAGGAAAAATTCATACCTGATCATTGGAGCAATTTTGGCGGTGAATTTCTTGTTTTTGCCTACAACTTGGCCTATGTTTATTTTCGTTTTGATTCACCTTATTTCTACTTCAGATCATATTTCGCTGAATATTTTCAGATTATTTTTTGGAAATGCATTGGTTTTTGGAACTTATTTTGGCGTGATGTATCTTATTGGTTATCATGATTTTGACGAAAGTTACATTCCCTATGTAGAAAACTCACTTATGCAAGATTACTATCCATTATACTTTCTTTTACCCGTTGCTTTATATGTGTTGTATGCTGTAATGGACCATTTTGCCAATTTTAATAAAAAAAGTCCTTCGAGTAAATTTAAGTATACGTTTATGCTCTTGTTTTTCTTAGCACAATTGGTGACTGTATTTCTTTACATGGGTAAAAACTATGAATATTTACTTTTATTGGTTTTACCGAATGTGATTATTCTTTCTAGAGCCTTGAGATTTTTGAAAAAATATTGGATGAAAGAATTCGGGTTATGGATAATTATTCTCACTTTATTACTTTTTAAACTTAGCACTTATGTAAACATAGGTGAATTGATATAGATATGATTCAAATAGATGATAAATTAATTTCTGAAGATATTTTTTCTGAAGAATTTGTATGTAACCTCAGCAAATGCAAGGGAATCTGCTGTGTAGAAGGAGATGCGGGAGCTCCGCTTGACAAAAATGAGACTGAAATTTTGGAAAGAATTTATCCAAAAATTAAAAGTTATCTTAGACCAGAAGGAATTGTTGCCATCGAAGAGCAAGGAACACATGTTACGGATATTGATGGAGATTTGGTAACGCCACTCGTAAATGGTGGAGAATGCGCTTATGTAATTTTTGATGAAAAAGGCATCACCAAATGTGGAATCGAAAAAGCTTACGAAGATGGTGTAGTAGATTGGCAAAAACCCATTTCTTGTCATCTATATCCGATTAGAGTAACAGAATACAGAAATTTCTCTGCAATCAATTATCATGAATGGGACGTTTGTAGCGATGCTTGTACCTTAGGTAAAGAATTGCAAGTTCCTGTTTATAAATTTCTGAAAACGCCACTGATTAGAAAGTACGGCGAAGATTTTTACAAAACTCTTTGCGAAGCAGCAGAAGAATGGGAACGCGAATTTAATTCGTAGGAAAATAAATTTTTATTTTAAAGTATTTTTAAAATAAAATCCGTCTCGAAAATCGAGACGGATTTTTAGTTCTAAGAAATTAATTTTTATTTGAAGTCTTCTGCTGACACTTCTTTATTGACGATAACTTGATTATTGGTCATTTCCATGTTTTGTCCCATCATGGCTAATTTCAAGTTTTTAGGAAACTTAATTCCGTCTACTTCCATGTAATCTAGAATAACCATATCTCCTTTGTCAGAAGTGCTTTTCACCAATAAATTAGTTTTGGTATCAAAATATAATTTTTTACCAGCACCAGCTAAAAGGTATAATTCTTTACCTTCTTCCGTTACTTTTTCTACTGTTTTGAAGTCTGCTGCATTATAAGAAAGCACTTCGAATAGTCTTTTTTTCTTTGCTTCTTCAATTGCAGGAGCTGGTAAATCCATTCTCTGACCAGATTGCATCATGTAACCTTTTTCGCCGTCAAAAACTTGAACCATCTCTTGTCCCATAATTTTTTGAACCGCTTTAGATTTATTCGGTGCCATTTCTAAAGTAGTCGCTTCCATTTCCATGCCCATTACTTTAATCGTAGAAAGTGTTTTCACGGTTTTTACTGCTTCTAATTTAGATTTCCCACCCAAAGCTGCGGCGTAATTATCAATCACTTGTTGAGCCGTTACATTCGCAGAAACTGCTGCTTTTGGAGCATCCGTTTTCGGAGTTTCTACTTCTGGCATTAAAGTAAATACCATTCTGTTTTTCTCGGTTAAATACTTTTTACCAACTGCCTGTAAATCTTTTACTGTAAGTGCTTTTACTTTAGTCAAATAATTAAGAACGCTGTATTTATCGCCACCTTGAGTTTGGTAGCTCGTGATGTTTTGTAGCCAATAATTATTGTCTTTCATATTGGTTACATCATCATTTGCTTCTCCTTCTTTAAATTTATCTAAATCTTTTTGATCTGGCCCGTTGTCAATCATTTTTTGAAGTTCGGTCAAAGCGATTTTGGTTAATTTTTCTGCATTTTCTGGTCCACAAGGGAAATTAATGCTGAAATTGTAGCTTCCATAAGGAACTTTGTTTAAACTTCCTCTTGCTCCACCTCCGTAAATTCCGCCTTCGTCTTCACGAAGTTTTTCGATGATTTTAATCGTTGCAACTTCACCTAAAGCTCTCATGGCAAGATCTTCTTGCTCATTATATTTGGTTTCGCCACTGAATCTAATCATCACCATACTTTTAGGATCTTTTCCTTTTTTAATCACTTTTTCTGTAGCGCTGAAAAGAGGTCTGTATCCTAAATCTTTATACGTTTCTGATTTTTGGGTAGAAGGTAAACTTGCTAAATATTGTTCAGAAAGTTGTTTGATTTGGTTTTCGTCTACATTTCCTACAAAATAGAAATGGAAGTTTCCTGCATTAGCAACTGATTTTTTGTAAATATCGTACGCTAATTTATAGCTGGTTTTTTCCCAAGCTTTAGCATCTGGTAAAATTCCGAAGAATCTAGGATTTTTTTGGTTCAAATATTTCTGAACTTCGCTTTGGAAATATGTTTGAGGATTTGCCAAAAGGTTGTCTAAAAATCCTTGTTGTTTCGCTTTATAAGAATTGTAGCTTGCTTCGTCATAATTTAGGTTGGTAAAATAACCATAAATCATTTGGAAAAGCGTTTCGAAATCTTTTTTGGTAGAATTTCCGTTGAATCCTGTAGAAATTCCTCCTACATAAGGCATTACAGAAACTTGTTTCCCAGAAAGGAATTTGGTAATATCATTTTTAGAATATTTATTGAATCCAGATTCTGAAAGCGCTGGAAAAGCCCATTGTGTTTTTTCGATGTCTTCATTAGAAATTAAAGAACTTCCACCTAAACTAATCGCTGAGAAAACAATTTCGTCTTCTTTGAAATCTGTTTTTTTGTAAGTTACTTTTGCACCATTGCTTAATGTAAAAGTAGTGGTTCCCAACTTAGCATCTGCTTCGGTTTTTACAATTTTACCATTGGATTTAAAAGGCTCTACCAAAGTTTTAATGGCAGCTTTGTCTTCGTAAGGTTTTAATTGTGCATTTTTCACATCATCTACAGTTGCCAATAACTGAGCATCTGTAGGAAGTACTGCATTTTCTTTATTAGGACCAGTTACCACAATCACTCTGTTATCATCTTTGATGTAATTTTTCAGAATATTATTCACTTGGTCTAAAGTCACACTTGGCAAATATTTTTTGTGCAATTCATATTCCCATTCAATTCCAGGAATTGGCTCTTGGTTAAGGAAATTTCTTACATATTCCATTACCAATCTTGCACTTTCTGTTTTATCTCTATTGTTATAAGATTTTTCTAAGTTAGAAAGGGTTTCAGATTTTGCTCTGTCTAATTCATTTTGAGAAAAACCAAATCTTTTTGCTCTTTCTACTTCTTCTAACAGCACTTTAAGCGCATTTTTTTGTTCGCCTTCTTTGGTCATCGCATATGCTTGAAAAGCATCTTTGGTTCTCAAGAAATTGCTATGAGAAACATATCCGAAAATAAATGGTGGCTTCTCTGAATTGGTTAATTCTTGCAAACGGTTATTCACAATGGTAGCAGCCAATTGCTCTACAATGCTTTTTTGATAATCATTTACGGTAACATCTGCTTTTGCAGGACCATCATCTTTGATATAAAATTGTGCCGAAGACGAAGTTGCATCTGCATCTGTAGCGATAGAAATAAGTGTTTCTTTATGATTTGGCATCTCATAATCTACTCTTTTTCTAGCATTTGCAGGATTTTGATATTTACTGAAATTGGCTTTAATTTTTTGCTCCATTTCATCTACATTAATATCTCCTACTACCACCAAAGCCATTAAATCTGGTCTGTACCAATCTTTGTGAAATCTTCTCAACGCATCTGGTTTGAAATTTTGTAGAATTTCTTTTTTACCAATTGGTAATCGGTCTGCATATCTAGAATTATACGCTAATTTAGGAAGATATTGGTCTAGCATTCTTTTGTCTGCTCCTAATCCTAAACGCAATTCTTCTAAAACTACGCCTCTTTCTTTTTCTATTTCTTTATCGGTAAGTAATGCGTTAAAAGCCCAATCTTCCATTACTTTAAGCCCTGAATCTAGGTTTCCTGGCTTGTCAAGAGGAACAGGTAACATATAAACCGTTTCATCAAAACTGGTATACGCATTAAGGTGTTGCCCGAATTTAATCCCGATAGATTGTAGAAAATCTACCAATTTATTCTCTGGAAAATTCTTAGTTCCGTTGAAATTCATGTGCTCCATGAAGTGAGCAAGACCTCTCTGGTCATCGTCTTCATTGATAGAACCCGCATTAATCGCTAAACGGAATTCTACTTTTTTTTCTGGTTTTACGTTTTTCTTGATGTAATACTTCATCCCGTTAGAAAGTGTGCCCGTTCTGACGCTAGGATCAAGAGGAATGTTCTGAGCAAATGCATTGGCAATCAAAAAGAAAGACAACACAAAAGAAAGAAATTGTTTTCTCATGGTTTTAATTTTGATTAATAATAATTTAATACGATAAAAATAAAAAGAAAAAACTTATCTAGAAAAGAAAAATCAGTTAAATCTGTGTTAAAAAAATTAATAAATATCATTTAAATAATTTTTAATCTTGTATCCTTAAGCAAATAAATATCAGTAGAAATATTTTTCAAATCCTCTAAATGATGACTAATGATAAAAATTATAGTTGTATCCTTTAATTTATCAATCAGTTTGTAAATAAAATCTCTGTTCTCTTTATCTAGAGAAGAAGTAGGTTCATCTAAAATTAAAAATTGAGGGCTATGATATAAAGCTCTCATCCACCCAAGCAATTGTTTTTGCCCGCCTGAAAGATTTACACCTTCTTCACCTACAATAGTTAAAATATTTTGAGGAAGAGAGTTAATGAATTTCTCAAAACCTAAGTTAATAACACTTTGAAGTTTTTGTTCATCCAAATGCTCATCTAAGATAATATTTTCTAAAACTGTTCCATTAAATAATTGAATATTCTGTGGTACAACTGAAATGTGTTTTCTCCAATTAGAAATAGATATTTCATTTAAATTAATACTTGTATTGATTGTTATCTCTCCTTTTTCTTGAATATAATTCTTCTGTAAAATTTCCGCAAAAGTAGTTTTACCACTTCCACTTTCACCGAGGAGGCAAGTAATTTTACCTTTTTCTAGTTTCAATGAAACATCATTTAGTAGTTTACTTCTTCCGTTAAATCTAAAATCTAGATTCTTAACTTCTATTCTTGCAATATCTGAAACCTCTAAACCTTCTGTTTTTTCTTTCGGGATTGAAGAGTATTCAAACATTCTATCAAAAGCTACTTTAGCTTCCTGAATAGGAATACTTACTAATGCCAGATTAGTAATGGAAGAAAGTAAAGAACTTGCAATACCAATAATTGCCATTAATTCTCCTACTTTTATTTCATTATTTAGCACATTATATGAAGAAAAGCCAAGAATGGCAATGAGAAAAACAACTAAAGCCAAACCAGAGTAAAGTGCAATTTTAAGATTCAGCCTCCCTAATTCAAATATTTTGGTTTGAAAATTTCCAAAGATTAAAATATTTCTTTTTAAGAATAAATCTTGTTTGCCAAAACCTTTTATTACATCTATTCCCCTTATGCTGTCAATATAGTTTGCTTCATTAATACTATAAGATTGCATTACATTTTTTTGAGATTCAATAATTTGTTTATTAAATCTAAAAATAATGTAAAAAACAACAGGTGAAACTACCAAACATACTATTGCTAATTTCCAGGAATAATAAAATAAAAAACCAATAGAAATGAATACCCCTAAAATATCTACCGCAGTATTGGTAATTAAATGCTTTATTACAGCTTGTATTCTTTGGGTATCATTAAGTCTTGCCACAAAGTCACCAATTTTTCTGGTGTCAAAAAACATTTTGGGTAGATGCAATAAAGAATAAAAGAAATTTTTGTTAATCCTTTGGTTAAATTCCTTGCTTTGTTTTATAATGTAAAACTCTCTTAAAGCCTGTATAATTACTCTAGCAAATAAAAGAAAACTTAAAAAGCCAATACTTAATAATAGCACATTCAGTTTCTTTTTGGGTAAAATATCATCTATTAATTTTTGCGAGAAAATAGACATAGACATCCCCAATAAAGTAAATACTACGCCTAAAACTATAATGGTATAAATAGACTCTTGGTCTTCTTTTACTAAATTAATCAACCATTGTTTTTTCTCTGAATTGGTTTTTTCTTTTTTCTCGAAATGTTCGTTTGGTTTTAAAGTAAGACAGGTTTTAGAAACCCAAACTTTTTCTAATTCTTCTTTGCTCCAATATTCTAAACCTTTGGCAGGATCTCCAATAAGAAATTTAGAATCTCCATGATGATTATAAGAATAGCAGATGACATAATGTTCGTATTTTTGACCTATTATAACATGTAAAATTACAGGTTCTCTGTGCTCTATTAGGGCGTTTACATCTGCCTCGCAGCCGTCAGCATCAAAACCAATAGCTTTAGCACATTGGTATAAACCTAAAAGGGTAGTTCCTGTTTTGCTGGTTCCGCTTTTTTCTCTTAACGCTTCTAATGAAATATATCCGCCATAATATCTAACTAAAGATTGCAGACAACCAACTCCACAATCTGTTAAATCTTTTTGAAGAGAAAAAGTTTTTTTGATTAATTTATTTACCTTCATTAAAATCTTTTAAAACTTTCTCTATTTTTATAGCACCTGTACTGCGGTGTACCAATTTATTGTCTTTATTATATCCAAGAAAATAAGGAATCCCCGTCATTGCAAATTTTGTGTAAACTTCTGCTTTAGGGTCTGTACACCATTTGATATTCTCCGCATTTTGTAGATTGTATTTTGTTGCAAAGATTTTAATTTCTTTAATACTTTGACTACTAAACATAATCCATTGCATATCTAGATGTTGATTATTAATAGTAGAAAGTTCTTGCATCTCTGCCTGACAAAAATGGCATTCTGAATTGAAATATACCAAAAGCTTATCGCCTTCTTGTAAATCTTCATTGGTAATTTTAACCCCATTAATATCTTTTACAGAAAAAGTAGGAATACTTTGCAGTGCTTCTACTTTTGCCTTTTTGCTTTGATAATTGGTAAAAAGGTAAATCATTACTCCTATTAATACTATAGGAATGGTAATAGCTAATATTTTTAAAGTTTTGTTTTTCATAATCTATACGGTTATACATACAATTTGTCATGCTGAAAGCATCTCTATTATATTGTTTAGGTTCTTTCAGAATGACAAACTATGTGATAATTTTTTAGAATTTAATAAGACACACTTAGGATTAAAAAACACACCACACCTACCCAAAACAGTAATCCTATACCATAAGTAAGTGCAACATAGCCAAAAGATCTAAGATAAGAAATCTTGTTATCTGCCAATTGCCAAATACCCCAAGCTAAAACACCCCAATACATCAGCTCAAAAACATTTACCAATTGCAATGGATAAGCCAACCATTTTTCCGTAGATATGGCTTCTTTATAGTTAATAAGCGAAAGTGGATAATACGTTTGTAGGGTCTCTAGGGTGTAATCTGTATCTATAAGGTAGAAATTAAAAAACTTATAAAACCCTGCTATAATAAATACAAACTCTGCAATTAAAACTACCGTAAGTATATCTCTAAACTTTACATTTTCTAGCTTCTCACTAATAATCTTTACAAAATTTAGACAGAACGCTACCAGCAACACCTTTATGCCAATTAGCACCGGCGTTACTGCATAAGAAACCCACCACCATTTTTTCTGGCTCTCCATATAGTTTTGTACTACTGAACTTGGGTAGTCTTTTGCTAGGAAATCAAAGATTTTAGTTTCAGTATGGATAAAATGGGTATCTAAAAAAATAAGTAAGCTATATATTAGGATAATCAAGAGAAATATTAGAAAATTTCTCATTTCAAAATATTGTAATGATGAAATATCAAATAAGATAATATAAAAGTAAAGAAAGCTGAAACTACAAGTATCTTAATTTTCTTTTTCTTCTCATTTTCTTTTTCTTTACTACCTATATTTTCGCTCAAGATTTCATTATTAATATTTTTTTTATTAGAATCTATAAGTTCAGAAGTTATTATAAAAACAAAACTAAAGGCCAATAAAAATATATTATATTTTGGTTGATATTCCATTAAAAAACAAAAAACATATGAAACCAAAAACACTAATCCTATATTTTTTAGAACTTTTTTTAACATAATTTAATATTTATTAAAAGAAAACTTGTTTTTGTAATAGCAATGATACACACAAAAACAAGTTACTAATTGAAATAGATTTACCAGTTATTAACTATTGAGCTTAATCCAGCTCCAGCGGCCGCACCAAGACAAAAACCATCAGCAACCCACACTGCTGGCCCTGCTGCCCAAGACCAATAAGCATTAGCCGCAACTACTGTACAAGCACCACCAATCCATGCAACAATGTTTGCACCACCATTCACCTTACTCATTTCATTAAAATTAATTTTTTTCATAACTTTTAAATTGATAATTGTTAAACTTACATTAATGCTCCGCAACCAGCTGCTAATATATTACAAGTAATAGCTGCTCCTAAACCACCAGTTCCATATAATGCAGCAGCTCCTGCAAATATAGCCCCTGCACAAAGCGCACCATCTAGCCAGGATTTACCTTCTCCTTCTCCCTGCAAATTTTCCATTTGCGAAATTTCTAATTTTTTCATTTTTTTTGAAATTTAAAGTTAATAATTTTTTTGATTTTCTTTTTGTTTTTGCAAAAACGTGAGACAAATTTGTGTAGAAAAATCTATACCACCTATTCCTTTTGGAATAAAATAAAAAATAATACAATCCATTTTTGATTAATGAATTATCAACCTCCCCCCCCCCATTTTTTATGAACAATTCACCTAATGATTAATTACGCCTTAATATGCTAAAAAAATAATGCAGTTTTATTTTTTATTTTTCATCATATCCAATTATTCTAATTTGGAATAATCGTATTTTCCTAAGTATATTATACTATTTTTCAGTCCCTATTTATTAAATTTGTTTTCATCAAAACTAATATATACCGTGGAAAACTTAGACATAGGATTCAAAATTAAAAAATTAAGAGAAGAAAAAAATCTATCGCAAGAGCAGTTAGCCAATCTCTTAGACATTTCCCAAAGTAAACTCTCTAAAATAGAAAACGGGAGACTCAAAAAAATAGAAATGAAATTGGTTCTAAAATTCTGTAAAAATATAGACATAAACCTTGATGATTTTTTTGAGAATACAGACGCTGTAGAAATAGAACACTAATTGGCAATAAACATCTATACGCTGCTATCGTACACACAAAAACAAATAAAACTAAAACCATTTTATGAAAAACACCTTACAAAATCTCCGCCTAAAAGAGGTTTACACCTTCCCAACTTAGGAAATCTTCAACCAAAATCATAACCATACTTCCTGATTTGGGATTTCTACAATCTGTTTTATTTTGCTCCGTCCCAAATTGGGATGAGTAAAACCCAAAGTGAATCTTAGTATCCCAACTTGGGAAAACGAAAATCCATTAAAAATAACCCATCTTAAATATTAAAATCTAAAAACCATTATTATGGAAAAACTAAAATTAACCTCACTTTACACTCAAGGATTGCACCATGCAGAGTTTGGGCAATTTATCATTCGTCTTTATGAAGATTTTGATAAAACCAGTTTAGACATCGCTTTTGATGCAGATTTCAAAACAATGTTTGATGCACTACAATCTAAAATCACTACTTATAATAAGGCATTAGAACAAATACGTGCCAGTGAAGAATCTAAAAAAATAGCTGAAGCAGACCGTAATAGAGATGCTGACATACAAGCCCTGAAAGACAGCATAAAACCTTATAGAAATGCAAAAAATGAAACCGAGAAAAATGCTTACACTGCTATTAAAATAGTTCTAGACCAATACAAAGGGGTAGAAAACAATGCGTATGAAGAAGAAACCATTAAAATAAACACTCTAGTTACTAAATTACAATCTACAGACTATACTGCTCATATCACTGCTTTAGGAATTAGTAAATTTATAACACAATTATCTACTTCTAATACCGCTTTTAATGATTTATTTGCGCATCGCTCTTATCAAACTTCGCAAAAAGAAACTTATGATGTAAAAACACTAAGAAAAATAATGACTGCTGATTACAATACTCTAGCAAACTATATTGTGGCATTAGCAAATGTAAAAACTGACCCTTTTTATAAAGAAGTATTAACTGTGATTAATAATAGTAGGAAATATTTTTCAGATGTATTAGCCCGTAGAACTAGTACCATTATAGAAACTCCATCTAAATAAAATGATAAAATAAAAAATCCGTCTCGAAATTCGAGACGGATTTATATTTCTAAGAAATTTCTAGAAAATTATTTTTGTAATTCTGCTAAAAATTCTTCGTGTGTAATTTTAGTTTCTTTTTTGCTTGCTTTTTCTAGGATTACATCTTTTAGTTTACCCATAGCAACTTCTTGAGAAATTTGTCTTACTTGCTCTTCTTGTTTTAGCATTTCTACCGCATATTTCTGTACTTCTTCTTGTGGAAGATTGTGGATTCCGTACATTGCTAATTGGTTATTTACTAAAACTTCAGCTTGAGCTAAAACATCTGTATAATCTACTTTTACGTCATAATCTTGGAATAATTTTCCTTCGATGATTTGATTTTTGATGATAGATTTTTCTGCTTCTAGAATTTCTTTAGCTTGTTCTTCAGAAGTGATGTTTGGGTTAGAGAATAGTAACCATTTCACTAAGAATGCTTCTGGTAGCTGAACTTCAGTTTTTTCAGAAACGTTTTCTAATACTTTATTCACAAAGTGAATATCTGCATTTTGTTGGAAATATTCGTCTAATTCAGTTTTTACTCTTGCTTTTAATTCTTCTTCAGAATTAATGTTTCCTTCACCATACACTTTATCAAATAATTCTTGATCTAGTGGTGCTAAGTTTAATTTATAGATTTCTGTAACAGTAGCTTCTAAATCTTCGTGATGAATGTGACCTAGTTCATGCTCGTTGTAATTTAAATCTTTAGCCAAAGTTTCGTTTTCCGTTAACTGAGTTTTAGTTAACTTCACTACATCACCTACTTTGTGAGATTTTACCAAACCGAAAGCTTCTTTTTGCTCAGCAGAAACAACTACATTTTTCGGTGGATGATTGTGCTCTCCTTCTGCATCAGCTTCTACTACTTGTGCGATAGAAAGTGCTACATAAGAATCTTTAGTCGCTTTATCTTGAGCATCTTTGTCTGCAAATCTTTTTTGCATGTTTTCGATGCTTTGGTTGATTTCTTTATCAGTAGCTTCTACTTTGTAGTGAGGAGCTTCGTAAGAAGATAAATCAATAGTAAAATCTGGCTCAAAACCAACTTCGAAACCTACAGAAACTTCTTCTGCATTGTAATCTAGTTCGTTCATAGGAACTGGAACTGGCTGACCAACTAATCTTAAATTGTTTTCGTTTACATAGTTGTTTAACGCTTCAGAAATTTGTTTGTTAATTTCTTCAAAAGCAATACCTGCTTCAAATTGTTTTCTCACCATGCTCAATGGAACTTTTCCTTTTCTAAAACCAGGAACAGTAGCATTTTTAGCATAATTGATCAGTTGTTTTTCAACTTTATCTTTGTAATCAGATTTATTTAAAGTTACTGTAAGCAAAGCACTTACTTCGTCATGATTGGTTCTTGTAACATTCATCTTGTTAAAAATTTTGAGTTGCAAAAATAGTGTTTTTTTATGAAAACAGAAAGCATTTTTTATAGGTAAATTTTCCTTATAAAAAGTCCATTCGCTTTACCGAGAATTTTATCATCTCAAGTAAGTAATTTTCTTAGATTTTTAGAAATTCATCATCAATTTCAGACTGAAATTTCTGCCCATATTGTAAACACCTATTCTGCCTGTTGCAGGGTTTTCTGGAGCATATTTTAATCTGCTCAAATGGTTCTGATACGCTACATCTGTTAAGTTTTCTCCACTAATGAAAACATTGAAAAAATCTTTTTTACCAAATGCTTTAATGTCTGCACCAATTCCTACACTCAAAAGTGTGTAAGCAGGAGTAGTTGTCTCGGTATCAAAAGCGCTGTAAATATTATTTTGTTTGAAATAATGGTCTACTGAAAATTTAGCATAAAAATCAGAAAAAGTATTATTCACCTTCTCGAAATTGGTTTTAATTTCTCCACGATATTTTGGCGCTGGAATAAATGGCAAGAATTTTTCATTTTCTGGACGATTATTCTGCGTAGCTCTTACATAAGAAAATGAATTTTCTACATGCAACCAATCAAATGGATGCGGGTGAAAATCTAAGAAAATCTCTCCACCGAAAAGCTGAGCGTTTCCTTGAGTAAATCTAAATGCAGGAACTGGATCATTTGGGTCAATAATTACATCATTTCCGTTTGCATCTTGCATTTTTTCGGTATAGATATAATTAGAAATGAAGTTGACAAACGGTGTAAATTCAAAACTAATGTGGTCTGAATTTAAGAAATATGCCGCATCAATTTGGTGACTGATTTCCGATTTCAGGTTGATGTCACCAATTTCGTATCTGAAAGTTCCTTCGTGAATTCCGTTAGAAGAAAGTTCTGCAATATTCGGCGCTCTGAAACCTCTAGAAAGATTTAATTTAATGGTAGATTGCTTGTCTAATTGATAAGACAAACCTAAACTTCCAGAAATTCCGCTGTAATTTTTATTGAATTGAGCAAATTTCACATCGGCATCTTCCAGCATTTCTTGAGCATCTACATTTCTATTGTCAAATCTCAATCCTCCCGCTAAAGTCAGATTTTTGTTAAAAGTTTTTTGTGTGAAAACAAACGCTCCTGCATCGAAAAATTGATAATCAGGAATAAGCGCTTCTTCTCCTTTATTGGTGTTCGATTGTTGCATCCCACCAATTCCGAAAGAAGTTTCCCAATTATTGGTTTCTTTCACGTTATATCTTACGTTATAATTGAAAGTATTCAAATCAAAGAACAATTCTTTTTCATCAGGGTTAGTTGCGTCTGCAAATTCTTTTCTTTTATTATTTTGAAAAGCAAAATCAGCATTGATGGTTCCGTTATTCAATAAGAAATAATTATTTGAAGTTAATCTCAAGTGATTGATTTCTTGATGCGGAAATCCTACTTTATAGCCTTTGTAATCTTCGTCAGTTGCGGTAACATCGTCACCATCGCCATTGATGAACGTGAATTTCCCATCAGCATCTCTTTCTCCTTCTACAATATTCAAAGTAGTGTTATAAGAACTTACGTTGAAATAAGAATGTCCCCAGTTTTTATTGATTCCTAACATTAAGTTGCCATCAAATTCTTTAAAACCAGAGTTCAAGACTTTTCCATCATATTTATTTTCATAATTTCCAGCCAATTTATTGGTCAATCTACCTTCCCAAACGAAACCGTTTTTGTTTCCTTTATTCGAAAAAGAAGTCGCAATTAAGTTGTTATTCGTTTGATAATTGGTAATCAATTGATTTTCGATTTTACCATTTGCAGCTACTTTTGGAGAAATAAAATTCAGTACGCCCGCAATTCCGTCTGAACCGTACATTAAACTTCCTGGCCCTTTTACAATTTCTACTTTCCCCACCGAAAATTCATCGATTTCTATTCCGTGTTCTCCACCCCATTGTTGACCTTCTTGCTTAATTCCATCTACCAATGTAATCACTCTATTGTAACCTAAACCTCTAATTACAGGTTTAGAAATCGCCGCCCCAGAAGTAATTTGATTAACTCCCGGAATATTTTTCAATCCATCAATTAAATTAGTGGAAGCGTTTTGGTTGATGATATTTTTATCTACAGATTTAATGACTACTGGAATCTTTTTCAGTTCCGAAGCTCTGGTAACTGCAGTTACCACCACCTCATCTATTTCTTTTGCAGATTTTTGAAGAGTAAAATCAGAAACCGCATCTTGATTGACTTCTATGGAAACCAATAACGAAGTATAGTTGTCACCTGTAATTTCTACGAAATATTTTCCAGATTTTAAGTTTTGGAAAGTGTAATTACCATTTTGGTCTGAAACGGTACTTTTTTTAAGGTCTACCAGATAAACAGAAGCATTTTTTACAGGCTCTTTAGTATCAAAATCAGTGATTTTTCCACTTAATTTATATTGCGCCATTACCAACTGTGTTGCAAGAAACATTGCAACAAAAAAATATATTTTTTTGATTAACATTTAGATTAATTTTTGTTAAAATTGAAATAATAAAGAAATTTGCGAACTTCTAAAAATAGCATCGCAAGTCGTAAAAAATCTAAATGAAAACTGGTGGCGCCCGTAATGAGAAGAATACTACTTTTTCTGTAGGTACAGTAAAGTGATATTGGAAATTTTTAAGCGTAAATTTTTTAGAAATAATGAACAGAAAATTTGCATCGGCATCTAAAATTCCTACCCCAGCATTAAAAAAGTGTGAAGAGAAACAATCATCTACTCCACCAAAATTTACAATTTTTTCAGAAACTGGTATCTTGCTAAAAGACAGTAAATCTTCTTTGAAATTATTGGTGTGAGTATGGAAAAACCCCGAAAACACTACAGCAAACAGATATACACTTGCAAAAAGTGATGCCAGAAACCTTCTGTTTGAATGTAATTTTTTGTTCATTCCTGCAAAAATAGCAATATTTTATTAATAGCCAAAAAATCAAATATGACCAAAAACATGGTATCCCGTTTTGTATTATTTTGTAAATTTGCATGTCAAATTAAAACACTATGGGTAACGCAAGTTTGAAAAAAATCGCGGTGCTTACTTCGGGTGGAGACGCACCGGGAATGAATGCAGCAATTAGAGCAGTGGTAAGAACTGCTAACTACCATAAAATAGAATGTGTAGGAGTAAGAGGAGGCTATAGTGGTCTTATAGAAGGTAATTTTACCAAAATGGGACCTCGTTCTGTAAGCAATATCATTAATTTAGGAGGAACTATCCTTCGTTCGGCTCGTTCTAAAGAATTCAGAACCGAGGAAGGTAGACAAAAAGCTTTCGAGCAATGCCAAAAAAATGGTATTGACGCTTTAGTATGTATTGGTGGAGACGGAACATTTACAGGAGCTAAAATTTTCGCAGAAGAATTTGGCGTAAAAGTAATTGGTGTTCCAGGAACGATTGATAATGATATCTTCGGTACAGACTTTACCATCGGTTATGATACTGCACTGAATACTGCAATGGAAGCCATTGACAAAATTAGAGATACTGCTACCTCTCATAATAGAGTGTTTTTCATCGAAGTAATGGGAAGAGATGCTGGTTTTATCGCTTTGAATAGTGGTATTGCTTCTGGAGCATTAGACATTCTTATTCCTGAGAAAAAAGACAGTTTAGAAGATTTGTTCGAAACTTTCGAAAAAGCACAAAAAAGAGGAAAAACGTCTAGTATTGTTATTGTAGCTGAAGGTGAGAGATTAGCTTCTACTTATGAATTAGCCGAACAAACTAAACAAAGATTCCCTGATTATGATATTAGAGTTTCTATTCTAGGACACATCCAAAGAGGTGGAGCACCAAGTTGTGCAGACAGAGTTTTGGCAAGTAGAATGGGATATGGAGCTGTGGTAGGCCTTATGAAAGGATTAACGAATGTAATGGCAGGAATTAGATCAAACGATTTAGTTTTTACGCCAATAGAAGATGCGATTAAAAAGCATAATGAAATCAATCAAGATTTACTCCAGATTGCAGAAATCTTGGCAATGTAAATTAATTTAAACAACTAAAAACAAAAAATATGTCAACAATTAAAGTAGGAATCAACGGATTCGGTAGAATTGGAAGTCTAGTTTTCAATGCAATGTTAGAAAGAGATAACATTGAAATCGTAGGGATTAATGACCTTATCAACGCAGAATACATGGCTTACATGATGAAGTATGATTCTGTTCACGGCAAATTTAATGGAGAAGTAAGAGTAGAAGGAAATAACTTAGTAGTAAACGGAAAAACAATCAGAATCACTTCTGAAAGAGACCCTAATAATTTAAAATGGAACGAAGTAGGTGCAGATTACATCGTAGAATCTACAGGACTTTTCTTAGATAAAGGTACAGCTTCTGCTCACATTAATGCAGGTGCTAAAAAAGTAGTTCTTTCTGCTCCATCTAAAGATGACACTCCAATGTTTGTAATGGGAGTAAACCACAAAGAATTACCTGCTGATTTACAAATTTTCTCTAACGCTTCTTGTACTACCAACTGTCTTGCTCCTTTAGCAAAAGTAGTTCACGAAAACTTCGGAATCGTAGAAGGTCTTATGACAACTGTACACGCTACTACAGCTACTCAAAGAACTGTAGATGGTCCATCTATGAAAGACTGGAGAGGTGGTAGAAGTGCATTATTAAACATTATCCCTTCTTCTACTGGTGCTGCTAAAGCGGTAGGTAAAGTAATTCCTTCATTAAACGGAAAATTAACAGGTATGTCTTTCAGAGTACCAACTGCTGACGTTTCTGTAGTAGATTTAACGGTAAGATTAGAAAAAGCAACTTCTTACGAAGAAATTTGCGCTGCTATGAAAGCTGCTTCTGAAGGCGAATTAAAAGGAATCTTAGGTTACACTGAAGATTTAGTAGTTTCTCAAGATTTCGTAGGAGATAAGAGAACTTCTATCTTTGACAAAGATGCTGGTATCATGTTATCACCAAACTTCGTAAAATTAGTTTCTTGGTATGATAACGAAACTGGTTACTCTAACAAGTTAACAGATTTATTATTACACTCTGCTTCTTTATAATCAGAAAGAAATAATTGACTAGTCCTAAAAAACCGATACAGATTATAGGACAAAAATAAATAATTAAACCAAAGTAAAAACGTTTTTGCTT
>NZ_JASMRM010000014.1:0-87349 GCF_041431305.1 Cloacibacterium sp. Arc13 | reverse complement strand
AAATGTAAAGCTAAATGTAAAATAGGTATTTAGGCTGTTTCTATTTTTAATAATTTTTATTTAGGACAGTATTGAAATCCTATCATTTTAATATTGCATATTTGTGTTTTTTTCTTGTTATTATTGACTGCTACTGTAGCAATATCATTGTAAAATACTGAGTCATTTTCTAAACTGCTTATAAATTTAAGAATCAGCCTTTTTATCGGATCATCATAGAACGCCCTCGTAAATCAGCCGTAAAACTGCCTCCATCCCTCTTTTGTATGCTTTACTGTTAATACTTTGAAAATTTCCATTTTTAAGACCTAAGCTGCAACACTTTATAAAGATTTTATCGGTATCGCCTGTTATTAACGACAAAGTTTTCGTTTTCCTAGGTAATCTGATTCTGCGGATTTTAAGTAAAATCTGTTTACATGCTTTACCCAGTCAAACTCCCCAGACTCTATTAATTGGTGGGTTTCATAGTTGCCATTTTCAATTTTATGTTCGTATCAACCAATTGTCGTTTCTAACCAGTTCGATAGAGTAAATTTGAAATATTTTATTGCAGACTGGTTAGAAAATAAAGAATTATGAAGAAAATTGTATTAATTAATTACTTGCTGGCATGGAGAATAATGGAGGGATATGAGGGATGTTTAAAATTTGACACGGAATTACTAATCTTTAAAAATCAAATTAGCTCATGGTTGAGCCTATTTACAAAACCTGCTTAAAATTCACCCAGCTATTATAAAAAAAAGTAAATTCTATACAGGTTATCATTTCACCTATCTATAAATAAGTATTTTTCATTACTCAACCCGCACAAAAAAGACACAGACTTTTGCTGTACCTGAGTCATAAAGTTACAAACAGCTATTTGCGTAAAAATGCTATTGGGGACTCCATCAAACTTCGCTCTGCATAAAAAAGACACATTCTACTCCTAAACCTGTATAAATAATATACAGGTACAACAAGAAACTGTGTAATTTTTACACAGTTTATACATATATCTGTGTAAAAATGTTATAGGAACTCCATCAAAATTCACCCTGCGTAAGAAAGACACATTCTGCTCCTAAACCTGTATAAAATGTATACAGGTAAAACAAGAACTTGCGTAACTTCTATACGTCTTATTTATATACCTGCATAAAAAATTCGCAGGATCAAAATATTTTATTCAGAATTTTTTCTTTCAAAGCAATAAATTTCTAAAATGTCTCATTATCAATACCATAAAGGCTTTTTCAGAGTCCTGAAAATTATGACCTTTTGTATAGCAAGATGTGTCTTTGTACCCACAAACTTTTCAAGTTTTGAGCCCAAAGACTCTCTTGCCTTTTTTGGAAAAGGAATGAAAAGCTACGGAACTTGCTTTTTTTATTAACAAATTGGACTTAATTTTCCAGATTAGTCCAAAATATTCTTTTTTAATCTTTAGAGAATCCAGATTAATCCAAACTATTCTTATTTAGCCCAAACCCTTTGAGTACTATTGTTTTAAAGAATTTTAACGCTCAATTTTGCCTCAGAATTTTAATCAAAAAGAGATGAAAAAATCGAGCTATCTTTTATTCGTATTATCTACAACTTTCATTTACGGACAAGTAGGAATTAACACCCAAACTCCAGAGACTACTTTAGAAGTTGTAGGAAAACCAAACGATATTAGTCATTACGATGGAATTATTCCACCACGTATTACAGGAAATCAATTAGCAGCCAAAACGTATGCATCTGCTAAACAAGGAGCAGTGGTTTATGCAACATCCACTCCTTCAAATTTGACAGGTCAGGTTATAAATATTACCGAAGCAGCCCCTTATTATTTTGACGGAACCTTATGGCAGTCTTTTTCAAAAGAGATAGCTCCTATTGAGTACTATATTGTATTAACATTAGATTCAAACAGCACAGCTGGACTAACAGCAACTTCGGTATGGTCTGCGCCAGTGAACTATTGGGGAAATACCAATACATATCTGACCGCCTCAAAATCCTATACCATCGGAACCAAAAATTTCGGAGGATTAAAGGGAGCTGTAACATTCAGAAAAATTAAAGGTATTGTCAATGTTCATTTTCAAATCTACAGATCCTCAGATTCTGCCCCCATCACTGGAGATGCTTTTATTAGCATTGCTAATATATACAGCGATATAGGCTATATTCCAAATCAGATTGCTCTGCTACATACCGAAAATTCTACGCAGTATTTTCCCGCCTTACTCGAAAATTATGCCATACAAATTCCGCAGACATCTTTAAATGCAATGTCCACCTCTTACTATACTTATGGAGAAGTTCAGGGATACTCCAACTGGAGGAAACCTTATTTGCCATAGAAAATAGCTACAAGGAGTTTGATAAAAAATGGAAAAAAGAGACTATATAAAAATTAGGATATCCATAACAAGAAAACAATACTGGAAAAGAATATGCAAAGAAAAAAACATTACCCTTACCAACTTAATCACTGCATCGGTTGAAAACAGAATTTTAGAAGATGAGAGGAGAAAGATATTGACGTTCATTGAAAAACAAGACAACATCTTCATAAAAATTGAAACCAACATTAATCAAATTGCCAGAATTGCAAACGCTCAAAAATTTATCAGCAGTAAGGAATTAAATTATTTCCAAAACCAACTTGATGAAATAACCGATTTAAAAAAACAGCAAAACAAAATTTTCACAAAAATCTACTCCTTAATTGCAAATGATAGTTAAGATTTTAGGTTCTGCAAGTTCCAATTTTCACGGAGTACAGTATAATGATAAAAAAGTAGAAAAAGAAACTGGAGAACTGATGCTGATGAAAAATTTTCCTTCCTTCATAAATGAAAACAGCAGTCAGGAAGAAGTTAAAAATTACCTCAAATCCATTTCAAAAAACGAAAAAGTAAAAAAGCCACAATTCCATGCAGTGATTTCAACAAAATTTCAACAGCACAGCAAAGAAGAATTGGCAAAAGTTGCGGAAGATTTTATGCAGGAGATGGGTTACAGAAACCAACCGTTCATCGTAGTTTTTCACAACGACACCGAAAATAACCATGTGCATATTGTTTCAACAAGAGTTGAAAAATCAACTGGAAAAAAGATTAACGACAGTTATGAGAAACTAAAGGCCCAAAAGGCGATGATGAATGTAAAAGAAAGGATTTATGGTAAAAGTAATGAAGACATCATCAACAAACTTTTGAGCTACAATATAAGTTCGTTGAAGCAACTGGAAATCTTAATGGAAAAAAACGGCTTCAAGTTGGTAAATAATAAAAATGATGAAAACGCTTTAGATATTCTAAAAAATGGAGTTCGAGAGAAAACAATAAATGGAAATCAACTCATTTTCAGCAACCCTAAAAATGACAATAGAGGAAAGCAAATCAAGGCTATATTGAATAAATATCAAGAGGTCTATTCTAACAAGGTTTTCAAAGTGGAAGATCGAAGACATTTAGAAAAAATGCTTCCTGAAGAAAAGCAAAAAGAAAATTGGAAACCAAAGATTGAATTTGAAAGTGAGCTTCAGAAAAAGCTCAGAGAAGTGTTTGGAATTGATGTGGTTTTTCATCATAAAGACGAACACCACCCTTTTGGTTACACCTTAATTGACCATAAAACCGAAACCATTTATAAAGGAAGTGAAATTCTAAAAATGAATGATTTATTTGAATTCACTTCCGAAGTAATAGACAAAAAACTATTTGAAAGCTTAAAAGATTACAATTTATCAGATGAAATATCGAAACAAGTATTGATAGAATATCTGAAACACCAGAATCCAGAAAATATTCCCAAAGATTTTATGCTTTTTGAGAACAAGAAAAGAAAGAACAAAGAAGTATTCAATTCGTTGAAAAATGATGTAAGAAACTATCTCAAAACACAAAACAATAATAATGTTAAAATAATAAAATCGGAAGAAGGAATCTATTATGCAGTCCACGCAAAACTGCATTATGTAGGAGAACTTCAATCATTAATTGGAGAAAAAGAATTTCAAAGCTTTTTGAATCCAAATCAAGCCAACGAAGCTAGAACAGTAAACCAAACTGAAAGTAATGAAGCAAAAGAATTATCAAAAGCCGTAAATGAAATGCTGTTTGAATGGACAAAACATTCAGGAACATCAAAAGATCCTGCGGAAGAAGAACTCAAAAAAAGAAAAAAAAGAAAGAAATAATGATTATCACATTTGCCACGCAAAAAGGCGGAACAGGAAAAACGACACTTGCCATTGCATTTGCCAATTACATTTCTGCTATTTCAGAAAGGAAAATTAAGGTATATGATTTCGATTTTCAAAAATCATTTTACTACAAATGGAAAGAAGACGAACAGTCAGACCTTCCAAAATTGTATGAGGTAGAAACCATTGGTGAAGACAAAGAACAACCTTTTTCCGATTTTGAAACACTCATTAATCTAAAAGACAGTGATGAGATTAATCTTTTTGATTTGGCAGGAACACTCGACCAAAAATACAGTGATTTGCTGATTTACAGTGATTTTATCATCATTCCTTTTGAATATTCTGATGTATCAGTAAAATCGACATTGGTATTCAAAAATTTGTTGGGTTTATTAGAAAGCGAAGCAGAACGAATCTTTATCCGTTCCAAATACGACAAAGGCTACAAATACCCTAACCAAAAAGAAATGGATGAAGAAATTTCAAAATACGGAACGCTTATCGAAAATCCTGTACTCAAAAGAAACTGCCTTCAAACCATAGATACAAGAAAGCTAACCTACGAACAAAAATACGCCGTAAAAAAGCCTTTTAATGAAATTATAGACCAAATAAACAGCATATTAAAAATTACCCTTTAAAATTAATTTCAAATAAAATACAAATGTTAAAATACTCACTTATCCTTCTAGGAGCTTATTTCCTGTACTATGCTGGTAACATAGTTTACGACCTTTTTTTGAAAAAAGAGAAAACGATACCAACCGATGCTACAGAAGAATTTTCACTTGCTGATTTTGCGAAGTCAGAGAACCTTCCTCCAAGTTCAGTAGGCATTGAAGATGTAGAAAATATTCGTACTCCAAAATCTTTTTTGAAAAGTGAAATTCAGATATCTCAAGTTCAAAACACTTTTGAAGAAAATCCAGATTTGGAAGAATTAAGAAGAAGATTTGAATCCGAACAAGATATTGATGGTTTTGATAACGACGACGAACCAGTAAAAAATGTAACTGAAAATACAAAATCTATTCAATCAAAAAATAACGAAAATCATCAAAACCAGATTCAAGAAGAACAAGGTTTATCCATTCAAAAATCAAACAGAAACAAATGGTATCAATTGCTTAATCTGGCAGAAACCAGTGTGCAGATGATTTCCCATAATGACGGATATAAGATATATCATTCCATTATGTAATCCTTATCCATAAAAATATTTAAAACATTCAAAAACAACGCATTAAAAATCCGTTGCAGGGCATTCTTTGCTATAAACTTAAAAAATCAATTCAATATTAACCTTTTAAAAATCTTATTTATTATGAATCAAAAAATCAAAAAAAATCAAATGATGAAAAAAGTATTTACTGCTTTCATTTTACTTTTAGCCATTACTCCAGCCTTTGCACAAGGAGGTGCAACAGCCATCTCCAATGCAGCAAGTGATATCAAAGATTACTGGGACCCGATCAAGCTGATTTTGAAAGCAGTCGGCGGACTGGTAGGATTTATCGGCGGACTTCGTGTCTATAACAAATGGACGAACGGTGACCAAGATGTGAACAAAGAAATCCTTGGTTATGGAGGAGCAATGATTTTCCTCATTGTAGTTCCAGAATTCGTCACCGCATTCTTTGCTTAAAATGGGATTTTACCTTTACAAGGGGCTTAAAAAACCCCTTATTTTCTTCGGACTCAAAGGGAAATACATTTTTTATGCGGTTGGTGTCATCGGAAGCGGAGTCATTGCCGCATTGATACTTTCCAAATTCGGTTTACTAGGTTCTTTACTAGGATTGGTAGTTACGGCAGGAGGTGTTTATTTCATCTTTAAAAGGCAGGACAAGTACGGTTTGTATGACAAAACCAAAAATTTCAATCAAATATTCATTTTTCCAAAAAGATTCAACAACAAAAAACTTTTGCAACATGGCGACAACAAAGAAGCAGGCATTTGATATTCCTTTTATCGGATACGATTACGGGAAAGCCTTCAATTGGGATTTTGATGTTCTTTTCGGACAGTATGGAAACCCTATTATCGGAATTAAGATAAAAAATATGGTCGAGCAATATTCTGCTGATCCAGATAATTATCTTAATTTTCATACCATTTTAAATCAGGTGGTGTCGATTATTGGAGAAGGAAGAATTGTCCAGAAGCTCGATATTTTTTCAAAAAAGAAATATACTGCAGAACCATCAAATCAGTTCCTTCAGCAAAAATATTCAGAGCATTTTGATGGACGACTTTTTAAAACCATTGAAACTGTATTGCTGTTTACGGATATTGTGGATGACAAGCTGAAAAAGAAAAATAAGCAGTACAACCACTCGGAAAAAGGCTACAAAGAACTTCGTGATAAATGCCAGAAAGTATGGATGCTTCTAAAACAAGAAGCTTGTGAACCCCGGTTTTTATTTGAAAAAGATTTTGAATATTACATCTCCGGTGTTTTGTCGATGCAGTTTTCTAAAACACCGGTTTTTGATAACATTAAAAGTACCAATGAGTATCTTCAAATCGGGAATCGTTTCGTCAAAAACATTTCTTACGTCGATGTTGAAAACATTGATTTACCTTCGGAAATTGAACCTTACTCTATTCTTGGAGGAAACGGTGCCGCAGCAGAAACGGCGGTTGATAATTTTACTTTCATCAACGAGCTGGAAGATTACGAAACGATTGTTTATAATCAAATTATTACCATTCCGCCACAGGCACAACAGCAAAGGGAACTCGACAAAAAGAAGAAAAAGCACGAAGGAGCCGCCAACAACTCGCCGTCCAATGCCATTATTGCAGAGGAAATTCAAACCCTACTTCATAATATCGCTATTGATGGACAACTCGTTGTGAATGCACATTTTTCGATTTTGTTTTCCGCAGAAACATTAGAAAAAATGGAGGGGACACAGTCCCTGGTAGAGAATAAGCTGTTTACAAAAGGTATCATTGTTTCCAAAAATGCTTACAACCAGTTGGAACTCTTTCGCTCTGCCATTCCAGGAAATGCAACAGAATTGAGAGAGTACGATTTATTTATGACGACAAGCGAAGCGGCCTTGTGTTTTTTTTTTAAAGAAAGTTACCCCGTGAACGAAGAATCTAATTTCTATCTGAGATTTACAGACAGACAAGGCGTTCCGCTAAAAGTAGATCCTTCAGATTTACCAATGAAAACAGGAAGAATTAATAACAGGAATAAGTTTGTTTTGGGACCTTCAGGTTCAGGGAAATCATTTTTGATGAATAACATTATAGAGCAATATCTTACTTACAATTATGATGTAGTCATTGTGGATACAGGAGATTCCTATTCAGGAACCTGCAAATACAAAGGAGGCAGATACATTCAGTACACTGAAGAAAAACCCATTACGATGAACCCTTTTCTGATGAATAAAGAAGAGTTCAATATTGAGAAAATTGAATTTTTAACCAATTTGATTTTCTTGATTTGGCAAGGTCCCGATGCGATGATGTCATCCGCACAAAAATCCATATTGGACAATGTGTTGATGTCTTATTATCATCAATACTTCAATTCAGGAACACAGTGGTACGAAAATAAAAGTTCAGAAGAATTGATTCTCTATCTGAATAAATACAATATTCACGAAGAAGATCTATTTACAGAATATGAGAATGAAACTAAAGAACAACGCACCTATTACGATATTTTAGGAATTGCATTCGATGCCAAATCTGATGAGATTAAAGAAGCCTTCAGAAAATTGGCTATTGAGTATCATCCTGATAAAAACCTGAACAATCCTGACTATGACAGCGAAAAATTTTATAAAGTCTATGAAGCGTATGAAACTTTAAATGATGAAGAAAAGCGAAAAATTTATAACGATACACAACTGATTCTCATCAAATCTAATGAAATCATCAGGCAACCGAAAACGACAGAAGAATGGAATGAATCGTTCAGAAAAGCCATTGTTAAAAAAATTAAGGAACTTGAAGAAAAGTTAATCACCAAAGAACTTTCTTTCAATGGATTCTATGAGTATTGCGACCGGTTCCTACCGGTTTACTTAAACAATAAAAAGCACAAAATCAACGAAAAAGAATTCAACCTGCGTACTTTTTTATTTGTTCTGAAGGACTTTTACAAAGGCGGAAGATATGGAACCACCTTAAATAATAAAGCAGACGAGAGTCTTTTTGATGAACCATTTATTGTTTTTGAAATTGATAATGTAAAAGATAATCCGAAGCTTTTTCCAATTGTAACGCTCATTATTATGGACACCTTCATTCAGAAAATGAGATTGAGAAAAGACCGAAGAAAAGCACTCATCATTGAAGAAGCATGGAAAGCCATTGCCAGTAAATTAATGGGAGGTTATATTCTCTATCTCTACAAAACGGTTAGAAAATTTTGGGGAGAGGCAGTCGTGGTAACGCAGGAACTCGATGATATTATTGGCAATGCTGTGGTAAAAGACTCTATCATCAACAATTCTGATACTTTCATTTTGTTGGATCAAACCAAATTCAAGGACAATTTTGACCGTATTGCTGCTTTACTTTCATTAAATAAAGTAGAACAGAACAAGATTTTCACCATCAATAATTTGAACAATAAATTCGGAAGAAGTCGATTCAAAGAATTTTATCTGAAACGAGGTTCTAAAGGAGAAGTCTATGGAAATGAAGTTTCATTGGAACAATATTTAACCTACACAACTGAAAAACCCGAAAAATCAGCGGTTGAATATTATGTACAGAAATATGGCAACTACGATGAAGCCTTACGCAAGATTGTTGATGATTTAAAAATCTTTGGGGATAGCCTTGAGAATTTGGTATCGCTGGTCAATCTGTATCGGAATCCATTGGATGAAAAAGTAGTGTCATACTACTGGAAAATGAAAAATCAAAATAAAGAATACAACGTGTTCAAAATCATCTCACAGGAATTAGAAGACCAAAACATCAGTTTTTCAGAATTAATCAATCAAAAACAAGAGATATATGAAAAAGTTTAGTCTCAAAATAGCAATGTTGCTTTTCACTTTTTGGGGAATGATGAGCTTTTCCCAAAATACTTACATCGACCCAACGGTAACGACTGCTATGATTTTGTATTCAGAAAATTTGAAAGCCAAACAGAATGAAGTCATAGACGAAACCTCCAAATTGAAAGATGCACAAGCATGGGTAGGAACACAGATGGTGGCAGCTAATGATATTCAGAATAAAATATTGAAAGGATTGAAAGAAGTTTCAGGAACCTTACAAAACGGAATTCAGGTAAAAGAAATTTATTCTGAATTGAATAAATGTTATACCTATTCCTCTCAAGTAGTACAATTAGCATCGCAACATCCGCAATATGCCATATTTGGAGTGAAAGCTTCGCAAAAAACCTACGAGCAAAGCTTGAAAATTGTTACCGATGTTTCTGATATTTTGGCATCAGGCGAACTCAATTTGGCGACCGCAGGAGACCGTTACAAAATCCTACACAACATTTCCGAGAATGTAAAAAATCTAAAGTTGTGGCTATTGGCAATCAAGTTACGATTGGAAAAAGCCAACCGATTAGGATTCTGGAACTCCATAAATCCATTTGCTGGCTACATCAATACCGATAAAGGCATTGTAGAAAATATAATGAATAAGTATAAGCGAAATTTTTAAGAATCATATGATGAAAAAGATTTTCCAAATCCTGTTAATTCCTACAATCTATCTTGTCATTACTTCTTCCAGTGGTGGTTCTACGCCAGCTTGGCAAAAAGAAAATGTATCATTTCCCATGATGAACATTGAAATCAATGCCACGATGAAAGAACATGACCGACAAATAGCAATGAGGCAAAAACAAACAGCCAATGCTACCATAGAAACCGCCAATAGAACTCAATGGAACAACTTTAAAGACAAAGTCACTAAAGTTCAAGACAGATTGAGGATTGTTTCGTTTGCTATTCAGGCAATACCTACGGGAATAGCGATGAGTAGAGAAGTTAATAAAATCACTCAAAACCAGACAGACATTATCAATGAAATCAATACAGCGCCTTATTCTATTATAGCTGTTTTGCCTTCCCAAGTACAGTTTGTAGATGATCTGCAAATGGTAACACGGTTAATCATGGGAATAGTGATTTCTTATGGAGCCATTAACCAAATGGAAAAATCAGAACGTAAAATTTTATTGGATTACGCATTGGGTGAAGTCAAAACATTAAGCAGAAACTCCACGCATATGCTCTTAAAAATTAGAGATATCAAAGCCAAAGTATTACGCAACAAAAGAGCTTTCCAATATTACGTGAACAGTGATAAACAAGTGGTAGAAAGCATTATGAAAAATATTAAATCTTTTTAGAGATGAAATCGAAGATTAGCAAATACCTTAATAAAAAAATAATAAAGTAATGAGCAAAAAAATAGTAACTTTTGGATTATTGACATTTTTTGGAATTTTAATCAAAAGCCAACAGATTGTATTCAATGACAAGCTTTTTGCGCAAATGACGAAAGATCATGCGGTAAGATTGGCAAGCGAACAAACATTTTTAAGTTCCTATGAAAAGCAAAAACAACTGTATGATGATATTAAAAACAAAACCGCACAAGTAATTGCCATTCAGGAATACATTTACCAGCAGCTCAAAAATGTCAATTCAGCGCTTACTCAAAGCAAAAAACTGATGTATCTCTATCAGTATTTAGGAAAGGTTGTGACCAACTCCAACAGAATGCTGGATTTATCAGCACAACATCCTGAATATGCTGTTTTGGTTTCCAAATATTATGTAGAAATAGGAAATCAAACGATGAAACTTAAACAAGAAGTTTCGCAGGAGATTCTGAATGAAAATAAAGATTTCTTGATGAATGCCAGTGATAGAGAAATGCTCATTGAAAAAGTATTTACAAGAGTAAGAAACATCAATGGGAACATTCTCTATATCATTTTAAGATTAGAGAATGCCAAGAAAATCCCTTATCTGTATCAGATTCCCAAGCTTCGAAATTATATCAACATTGACAAAGCAATTGTAGGAGATATTATCACAAAATTCAAATACATCTTTAATTAAAAAAAAATAGATAAACAGATGAAAAATATAGTTAAAAAAGGAAAATTTTTCCTCTTACTATTTATTGCGACTTCAGCGTATGGACAAAGTATAAAGAAATTAAATGATCCCTCCATTGTAGCCCAACACAAAAGAATGACTTATGAAAGCTGGGGAGATTGGCGACCTTATCCTAAATACTTTTTAGGCATTCAAACCAACTTTGCCTACGCCACAGTTTGGGGAATGTGGGCACCGAGCATTAACAGAGATTACAAAAATGGCAAAGACATTCGTCCATTAAAACCAAACGGAGAACAAAATTTAAGATTAGCCCAGTTAAAATTTCAGGAAGAAGAAGCAAAAAAAATTAAAGCTGCTTCTGATACGATTTACAAAAGAAGTGTTCAGGATTTTGCGCATTGGACTTCTGCAACCGTTGATGCTGATCCATTGTGGTTGTTGTATTACAAACGAATGCTGAAACCCATTACTGAATTCCCCAACACCCCTCAAAATTTTATTGAATGGAGACTGAAAGACCAGCAAACGTATGAAACGCTCAATACTACAGGCACATTAAAAAGATTGCAGGAAGAATTGGATCTCATCAAAGAAAAATATGCGATGTCCAGAAGTATGGAAATGCCAAGAGGAAAACGGTTCATCATGTACCACGAAACGCTTATCAAATGGAGAAATTTTGTACAAGAATTAAAGAAGTACAATGATAGGACTACGCTTCTATTAGATTATAAAAATATTTTTAAAAATCATTTATCTACTGCTTTAGCCAACCAATGGACACCTGCTTCGGATAAACAAATTGTCCGTAACACCATGCAACAATATAAACACCGATTTTAAAAATGAATAAAAAACTCACCTTATTATTTTGTCTTTTGGCAATAGCATTGCCAATTATGGGATTTTCCCAAACAGACAGCGATTACAGCAATCTGCTCCAATTTTTAAAAGGCGACGGCGCTTTCGAAAAATGGTTTATGGAAGTCTTTACAAAATTGGACAACAGCGTTCAGGATAGCGCACAAGGCTCTGCTTTGGTAGGAAAAGCCATTGGAGGATTAGGAGCTTTGATGTATCTCGGATATATGGGTTGGCAAATGGCAGCTGGAGACAGAGAATGGGAAATCACACCCATGCTAAAACCTATTCTGATTGGATTTACTCTCGTTTATTGGACAGGATTTGTCAATCTCATTCAAGCCCCTTTTGAAGCCATAGCGCAACCTGGAATTGCCATCTTCAGTGACATCGAATCCGAAGTTAATGATTTGCGGGTTCAAAGGTTCAAAAAGCAACAGCAACTATTAGATGCTGTTATCAAACTCAATGCGGAAGAAGATGCCAAACAGGAAGTCATCAATAACACCAGTCAAAACGCAGATGATTCTTGGTTTGATGTAAGCGAGGGATTGGATAAATTGATACAACCCATCAAAGAATGGCAGATTAGAATGCAATTTCAAATGCAAAAATTAGTCGCTGAAGTCATTGAATTTGTCTGCCTTTCCATTTTGAGAATTTGCGTGTATCTCATTTTCTTTATCCAAAAAATTTGGGCATATATCCTTATTATTTTAGGCCCTATTGCGGTTGGAATGGCATTAGTTCCAGGATTTGAAAATTCCTTGTACAGCTGGGTATCTAAATTCATCAATATCAATCTCTACACTTTTGTAGCTTATACGATTATCAATATCGGACAGCAATTGATTGCTTCTGGCTATACGATGGAAATTGAAAGATATGACACTTTATTATCCAACGAAACCATTACCAATTTAGATGCCTTAATGGTGTATGTAAGTAATTCGGGAATGATATATAACCAACTGTTTACCTGCGTTGCCTATATCGTTACGGGAATCGGAGTTCTGATGACACCCACCATTGCCGATACCATTGTTACTGCAGGAGGAGCTGGAGCGATGACCAAAATGAAAAGTGCGGCAGGAAAAATGGCAAGCAGTGCTAAAACAGCAATATTAACTGCAAAAACTGGAGGAGCTTCTACAGTCGCAGTAGCAACAAAATCCGCAGCAGCAGGTTCTGCATCGGGAAGAGTTCAGGAAGCCATGAAAAACGGAAAATAAATGTGATTAATAGTTAATTATCAATTATCCATTACCAACAACTATCAACAATCAACCAACAACTAAAAAAAATGCTTATTAAAAATATAGAACAAAGAATTAAAATCAACAAGGTGGTTTCCATCTCCGCCATCGTGTTTGCGGTTTTCATCGTTGTTGCAGGTTTCTTTTTTGCCTACAGAATGATTGAGGATTCCCGAAAATCCATTTATATTTTAGATAATGGAGTTCCTGTACTGGCAAAGCAAACCGATGTCTTATTGAATCGTCCTGTGGAATACAAAGCACAAATTGAGCTATTTCATCGATTGTTTTTTACGCTTGCGCCAGATGATGCCTACATCAAGGACAATATTCAGAAATCATTGTACCTCATAGATGACAGTGGGAAAAAAGAATACACCAACTTAAAGGAGAAAGGTTTTTACAATCAAATTATTGCCTCTAGTTCAATGGTCAGTATTCACGCTGATTCTATTGCGCTCAATATGGAGCAAAGGAAGTTTGCTTTTTTCGGAAAGCAGATGATTACCAGAAAATCATCAGTTATTACAAGAAAGCTAATCACTGAAGGTTATTTCGATGACATTATCCGAAGTCCTAATAATCCTCATGGCGTGATGCTTAAAAACTGGCGAATCCTAGACAACGAAGAAATCTCTAACCAAACTAAAAACTCGTACTAAAAATGAATACTACACTAAAACAAACAGGACAAAAATGGCTGAATTGGGCAAGTCAACATCCGAAAAAATTCTTCATCTATTCGATGGTATTTTTATCGGTTTCCTTTATTGGCTCTCTCATTCATGGCATCTTTTTCCCATCCGATAATGCTTTTAAAATAAAACCTCCGATTTTGTATTCCAAAAGTAAGATGGAACAAAATACCACCACAAACAATGAAAAGGAAATGGCAAAAATAGTAGATGAGCTTAAGTCACTAAAAGTGAAAAGTGACCGTAAAGAATTACAAAAAGAAGACAGTTTAAGAATTGACTACTTGTTTAACCAATACCAAAAATTACGAAATGGCCGGTAGCACCGGAGGCATTTTATCTAAAAATTAAAAAAAATGAAAAAAATTGATTTCAAACAGAAAAAATACATCTTGCCTCTATTAGCATTGCCGTTTCTGTTGCTATTTGTCTATGTAGGTGCACAATTTACGAAAGAGGACAAACCAAAAGACCAACCTAAAGAATTGTCTCTTTCGCTTGGCGAAACACAGGATTCTATTATGACGAAGAATGATGCGTACGATGCATTTTTCAAAAAAGACGACAACAGAACCATGTTGGAAGGTCTGGACAAAGAAGAGGACAGCTTATACAACTACGATGACCAATTGTCATTAGTTCAAAAAAGAAAAATTGATTCATTAAAAGCCGTTTCTTCAAGACAAAACCAATATCGTGAAAAAGGAAATCCATCTTCTTACTATAAGCCTAACTCATCTCAGAGAGAAGACAAAGATTATAAAAGATCTTCAGAAATTATAAGAATGCTGAATGACAAATCTTACGGAAAGCAAGAAAATGAATGTGATTCAGAAAGTCCAAAAGCTCCATCCAAAAATGATCCACAAGATCCCGTAAAATATCTGAAACAGCAAATGTTGGTCATGGATTCTTTAGAAAAAGCACGAGATCCTGAATACCAAAGCAAACTTGCAGCAGAACAAAAACTTAAAGCCAGTAAAGAAAAAATGAACGAGTTTCTTAACTCCACTTTCAATGTCAGTAAATCAGGCATTAATAACGATTTCAATGCTTTTTATAAAGAAAAGGAAAACAGCTTTATAAAAGCAGTGATAGATGAAAATAACAAAGGTTTTCTTGGAAGCAGGATTAGATTTCGACTGTTGGAGGACATCTTCGTAAGCAACAGAAAAATAAGCAAAGGCTCCATTTTATACGGACAGATTTCGGGATTTTCGATGCAAAGAGTTGATCTTACAATTGTATCCGTATTCACGAAAGGAGAAATTTTCCCAGTTAATCTTTCCATTTATGATGTGGATGGTATGAAAGGATTGTATGTACCCCAAAGTGTTTTCAGAGATATGATTCGAGAAATGGGAAGTAATTCCGTCCAAGGAACTCAAATGGATATGGGCGGACAAGGATTTTTTACCAGTCTTGGTTCTAAATTATTTACATCCACTTCCAAATCCATTGCCAACCTGATTAAAACCAACAAAGCCAAATTGAAATACAATTCTTATGTATTTCTGATTGACGAAAAACAATTGAAAGATTTACAAAACCAACAAAAAATAAAATAATGAGAACGATATTATATAGTCTGTTACTAAGTACAGCTCAATTTTTAACTGCACAAACGGCAACAAAAGAACAAATCATTTCTGATTTACCAGAAATAGAAATTACAGAAGGCATCAACCTGCATATTATTTCACCAGAACCGATTCAATACATTGACTTATCTACACAAAAACTCACAGGAGATTTACCAGCTACCAATATTGCCAGAATTAAAATTACTGACAATCCTGACGTTAATCAAAAAGAAAAAATAATAAAACCTGTTTTATTTTCCAGCGGAGATACTGTTGGAATTATAACGGTAGTAGGACAATCTTTTATTGCACAATACAAAGCCGTTTACAGAAATTCTGAAAACTTAAATACGGTCACCAATATTCATATTCAGCCCGAAGATATGCAACCCATTGAGTTTGATAAAATGGTTTTTTCTAATCTTGAATTGAGAAAATTTGCAATGGATATTATTCGAAAAAAATCAGAAAAAAATCCAATCAGAAAAGAGAAAAATCTTCAACTGAATATTCAGTTGAACAATGTATATGTGATGAGTGATTATATTTTTTTGGATATGACTTTTAAAAATAATTCCAATTTGAGTTATGACATTGAAGACTTGAAATTCTCTTTAGAAGACAAAAAAATCTATAAAGCCACCAATAATCAAAGTATTGAGATGATTCCCATTTTTCAACTGAATCATCAAAAAAACTTCCGTAAAAATTTCCGAAATATCTATGTATTCAAAAAATTCACTTTTCCAAACTCAAAAGTAATGATGATACGATTAATTGAGGAACAACTTTCTGGTAGAACCATAGAAATGAAGATCAATTATTCTGAAATCCTTAAAGCCGACACATTCTAGGGGCAGTGCCTTTTCCAATTTTTTAATCTTTTAATCCATTAATTTTTTAATTCAAGAAATGCAAGAGCAACAACATCAAATCAAGATTTACGGTTTCTTACAAAAAGCAGTTTATGCGGTTGTGGCATTGGATTGTGCATCACTTTTTTATCTCAATGCGAATATTCCAGTTGTATCCAATTTATTGAAAAACTTCTCAAAGCTGAGTTTTATTTACCCTCCTATCAATGCCAAGTTTGCCACATTGATTTTGATAGGATTGGTAGCTGTTGGAACGAAAGCCAAAAAAAAGAAAGACTTAAATATTACTACAGAAATTGTATTACCGATTGTATTAGGACTGGTAATGGTTTTTTCATCTCTGATTGTGCAGAATGAAGCAGGAAATACAAAACTTCCAAAAGTATTTCCCGGAATGAATCTGTATCAGGTTATCTATGCGGTGCTTTCATTTTTAGGTGCAGTGATCCTCCAAATGGGAGCAGACAGTATTTCCAAACTTATGCAGCAAAAAATGGGAAAAGACCGATGGAATGTAGAGGAAGAATCTTTTGACCAAAATCAGGAATTGGTAAAGTCCGACACGAATATCAACATTCCCTATTTATTCAGATACAGGGGCAAAAGCAACAAGGGCTGGATTAACCTGAATCCCTTTCGTGGAACGATGGTTATTGGAACACCTGGCTCCGGAAAATCTTTCGGTGTGATTAATCCCGCAATCCGGCAGATGATTGCGAAAGGTTTTTGCCTTTGCATTTATGATTTTAAATTTCCCGATTTAGCACAGATTGCGTATTACCATTATTTACTCAAAAAAAGTAAAGAATCAGATTACAAGTATAGTTTCAATGTGATTAACTTAAATGAGGTAGAAAAATCAAGGAGAGTCAATCCATTTCATAAAAAATATATCCAAACTTTGGCGGAAGCACAGGAAATGGCAGAATCGATGGTTTCCTCATTGCAAAAAGGAGGTTCGAGTTCAGGGGGTGGTTCTGAAGCATTTTTTACCCAATCAGCGATTAATTTTCTGGCTTCCTGCATTTACTTTTTTGCAAAACTAGAGAACGGAAAATATTCAGACTTACCCCATATTCTTTCTTTTATGAATCGGAGCTATCAAGAAATTTTCGATGCGTTGTTTACCAACGAAGAGATAGGTTCCTTGCTTTCTCCTTTCAAGACAGCGTACGACAACAAAGCGTTTGATCAATTGGAAGGACAAATAGGAACATTAAAAATATTCCTTTCCCGATTGGCAACCAAGGAAAGCTTCTGGGTATTCTCGGGAGATGAAGTAGAACTGAAAATTACCGACAGAGAAAATCCATCTATTATAATTCTCGCTTCCGATCCAGGAACACAGGATATTAATTCGGCGCTGTATTCTGCTGTTCTAAATCGAACGTTACGCTTGGTTAATTCCAAACATAATTTGCCAGGAGGAATTATTGCCGATGAATTTCCAACTATTTACATTCATAAAATCGACAATGTAGTAGCAACCGCAAGAAGCAACAGAGTTGCGGTACTATTAGGATTGCAAGAAATACCACAGCTTCGTCAGTTTTACAAAAAAGAAGTTGCAGATACAATTTCTGCCATTGTTGGGAATATTCTTTCTGGTTCAGCAAGAGATAAAAATACGTTGGAATGGCTTGAAAAACTCTTTGGTAAAATCAAGCAAAAATCGTTTTCCCAGTCTATTTCCCAACAAGGAACAACAACTAGCATTAACGAAAAAATGGACTTTATGATTCCAGCAGGAAAAATTGCAGCATTAAGAACTGGAGAAATGGTAGGAATGATTGCGCAAGGAGAAGAAAACGATACTGATGAATACAAGACATCTGCGATTAACGGAAAAATCAATTTGGATATGAAATCCATTAAGCAAGAAGAACAAAATTACGTTCCGATGCCAGTTTACTATTCATTTATAGACAAAGCAGGAAACAATCGCAAAGAAGAAGTTTTGATGACCAATTTCAGAAAAATCAATAATGAAATAGAACTCATCGTCAATGAAAATATAAAAACAGCATAAATGAAAACCATAGAAAAATATTTTATAGCAGTGTTAATATTGTCTTTTCAGATAACAGTTTTCGGACAGTTCAATACACTAACACCTACACTGCCGAAGAAAACGGAATCTGCAAAAGCAATAGAGCAAGTAAAAGAAACAGACAATCCGAAGCTAAAAAAAGAAAGAAAGTCGTGGAAGGATTTTTTTAACATTACCTCAAAAGCCAAACTAAAAAATGAACTAGATTCCTTGAAAGCGATACTTAAAGAAAATTCATCCGCCAACAACAAAAAATGGGATAGACAAAAAATGCAGGATTCCCTGATTTTAGTTGCCCAAACTAAAATGCTCATTCATTCTCAAAATGGTAAGAACCAATTGACTCAATACGATTTTGTAAATAAACCAAGAGAGAAGAATTTTTCAAAAATCGTAATGCCATTGAATAGAGAAATCTCCATTACATCACCTTATGGAACAAGAATGCATCCGATTTTCGGAGCATCTAAATTTCATAACGGAATTGATTTGGCTGCGAATTACGAAAATGTATATTCGGTTCTTGACGGAATCGTTACGGAAACAGGCTGGGACAATAATGGTGGTGGGAATTATATCAAAGTCAATCACTTTAACCGTTTTGAAACGGCTTATCTCCATCTTTCTGAAATTTATTATCGTGTCGGAGAGTTTGTAAAAGCGGGGTTTATCATCGCCAAAAGCGGAAATTCAGGAAATTCAACTGGACCGCATCTGCACTTTTCCGTGAAAGAATTTGGACAAAGCATCAATCCTACTCATTTTTTAAATGACCTCATAAAAGTAAACCAATTAATCGCTACCTATTATGCAAAATGAAAATTTTCCAACCGAAGAACTGAAGAAATTCGGTATTATCAATGAAGATTTATCCTTCTCAAAAAAACTAAATGCAGATGATATTCAGAAATTCCTACAAGGATACACCATCGTTGCCGACAACGACAAAAACAGGGCGACTTTTCAACTCACTGAAAATAATACCCAACTAAAAGTTATCTTTTTGGAAAGAGACAAAAGCCTGTCAGAAATTTTGGAAAAAAGTAAAGAAAAGATTCAGTATTCTGAAACAAGAGCACAATACAATGTTAATGAAAATCGACATTCGGCTCAATTGGGTTTTTCAAAACAAGCATTTGTTTTTGACAAGGAAACAGCTACCGTAAAGGAGCTGGATCTTATCAAAAATGCTTCTGAGTTTACAAAAATAATTACTGAAAGAAAAAATCCAGAAGAAATCAGTCTATACAAATTGGAACTTGAAAAGCTGAAAAACTTTCTCTACGATAAAATAGACCTATATCCAGAAATCGCCAAGAGAATTACAAACGACCTGAATATCGTTTCCCGAGAAATTGATTCTGTGAACAGCATTACTCCAGATGAAAAACAAATCGCAAAAGAAAATAATTCTGATGTTCAGTTGAATGTTAATGACAGAGATCTATACGAAGATGCCAATCGAAATCGAGAGGAGCAAGAAGAACAATCGGAAGAACAAGAAAAGTCACGAAAATTTAGAAGATAAATTAATTTAATTTTTTTTTAAAACAACTTAAAAAAATATGATGGGCAGTGAATCATTCCGATTTGAAGAAGCGGATAGTAAAAATCAGAAGAGTTCCCAACAATTAGATTGGGAAGAAAACAATCTAAATTTTGAAGATCTGTTTTCACCAGATGACTTTAAAGAAAAAGACCAAAAATTAAATATTAACAATCAAACCCCAAACATTATGGAAACACAAAAAGAATTCGACCAAGTGGAATATCTAAAAAATCAGATGAAATACCTCGGTTTCGGCGAAGGAGAAAAACTTCACAAAGATTTAGAAAAAGGTATCAAATCTAAAAATCAACAATTTGAAATCAAAACCACTTCCGACAAAGCATTGCCTGAAAACAAAGTGGACTTTACCTTGAAGTTTAACAAAACAGATAGTGGTGGTATTTTTCTCAATTCGTACAACGCAAAATTGACAAACGAAAAAAATGAGGAAATTTCTCACAATTTCCCAGTCAACAGAGAAAATACTTTTACGGCAAAAGAAGCCATTAATCTTTTAGAAGGCAGAAGTGTGAAAATAGAATTTCACAATCCGAAAAGCGACCAGCAGGAAACCGCTTTTGTCCAGTTCAACTTTGAAGAACCTAAAACAGAAAAAGGAAATTATCTGTTTCAAAATTTTTATAAAAATTACGGTGTGGAGACCGACAAAATTGTAGAAAAATCCAACCTTATTTTTGACAAACCCGAATACAAAGAAAACACCATCAAATCTTTGGAAAAGGGAAATATCGTAAAGGTGAAATTTGAGCAAGATGATAAAGTTATAGAAGGAAAAGCCATCCTTAATCCTCAAAACAGAAACCTGAAATTGTATGATTCTGATATGAACCGAATCAATACCAACAAACCGTTGGAAGGTCTCGAACAAGACAATAAGCACGAAAAAAACAACGTGAAAGAACAAAGCATTAAACGATAAAATAATACCTGACCCTAATCTGAAAGCGGTAGGTCTTAATGATTTGCCGCTTTTTTTAATAAATCAAAAATGAAAAAATATATAATATTTCCATCTTTATTTCTGCTTTTTGTTTTGATTTCTTGTCACAAAGAAATTAAGTCAGAAAAAGGCGGAATCGACATCATTTCCAATGTGTATTTTGATGCTTCCAAAGGATTAAATAAGATGCAGAATTTTCACATTTCTAGGCTCAACTATCAGAATGATTCCATCATTGAATTGGTTCCTGATTTAGAATTTCCAGAAATGACGACTGCTACTTATTTCATCAAAGATTCTGTTTTTTATGATTTGAATAATAACACTTCAACCGTTTTATCAGAACTGCAAAAAAAGCAAAAACCAACTTTGGTGTATGCCAAAACGATGGGAGCTGTCTTCACCAAAGAACCGCTTATCAATTACAAAAACCGCAGAAAATTGAGTGACACTATTCTTTTCAAAAAAAAATACAAACGTTTTGAAATCAATTCTCCTTGGAATTATACCCGATATTACATTTATCCGACGGATACGATTCTGCCTTATTCGCTATACAAAGAAGTTGGCAAGGATTATCACGGGAGAATTGAAAGAATAGATTCCTACGATAAAAAGAAAGACATCTTTGTAACCCTTCAGTTAATTCCTAGAAAAAATTGGGACGATACCGCCAAAGAAATTTTTGAGTTTAACCATTTTGTGAAAAACAGAAAAAGTGAGTGACAAAGAAACTTTAAGTCCTTTTGTTGAGGATATTTCCGTTGAGGAAGGAAATAAAAATGAATTGATTGTCTTTAAGAATCATAAAGACAAAGAATCGTTTTTGGAACTTTTGAGGTTGAATCATCAAAACAACAACAGAACTCTGGTAACACTCAATGCCGATGAAAATTCCAAAAGATTTATCAATCGATTTCAAAACTACGAAGGTAAAATATTTCTTTGTTTGGAGGGAGATAGAACAGGAAATATGCAGACACTCAAAATTCTTACGGAATTTAAAAACAAAAACATCAAGGATATCAGAACTTTGTACGGAATTTCAGAAAACGGAAACCAAAATCTCAATGAATATCTACAAAATAAACTCCAACGTAAAGATAAAAATATTACTTTAGTTGAATCAAAAAAAGCACAAAATGAAAGAGACAATACTCAATCCGAAAGAATTTCCAACGTTGAGCACTTGGGATCCGAATCTACTGGAAGAAATCTTGGAAAATTTGGCGAAAACAGCCAATCCAAGCAAAACGAAAATCACACAAGCGGACAAAGATTGGGCAGCAACAATGCTGGAAATGGACTTGCAGACACAATCTGGAAGCATTTGGTCGGAGACAGAGAACGAGAAAGAAGATTCGATGACCATCCACAACAGAATGATGATGAAAAAAATGAGGGAAGAAAACATTCAGTGGGCGGAATCGTATCCTGGAGAACTGTATCCAATAAATCAGAAAGAACATTAAATTCTAATTCCACAAATCATGAGGAATTAGATATTCTTATTTCAAAATATAAAGGTCAGAAATTGACCAATGAACAAGTTGCAGAAGTCGTTTCTGCAGCTTGTTTTGTTTCTAACAATCAGAAAATTCTTCTCAAAGAAAATCTTAATATTACTGATGATCTAAAAAAAATCTGCAACCAATACAAAAGTGGTGGTACAGCGAAAGAAGGTAGAGGAATTTTAGATGAATATTACACCGATGATAAAATTGTAAATTCCGTTCGCAACTTAATCAAAGACCAGTTACAAAATAAAGTAGAAATTTCGGTTTTAGAACCAAGCGTTGGAACGGGTAATTTTCTTTATGCTACAAAAGATTTAGCATTAAAATCAATTATTACGGCATTTGAAATCAATGAAACCACCGCAAAAATCACAAAAATTCTGCATCCCGAAGCCGATATTAATCTTCGTTCTTTTGAAACCGAATTTATTGATGAAAAAGGAAATAAAAAAGATGACTATTTGGTGTATGATGTAGTCATCGGAAATCCGCCTTACGGCGAACATCGTGGCTTGTACAAAGGTTTGGGCGAAGAACCGAAAATCTCCAAATACGAAGATTATTTTGTAAAACGTTCTTTAGATTCTTTAAGAGCAGGCGGAATCTTGGCAATGGTGCTTCCTTCGGGTTGGTTGAATAGACAAAAGAATCTACAAAATGCCTCTATTGTAGAAGGTTTTCGTTTGCCAAACGGAGCTTTTGCAGGAACTCAAATCGGAACGGACATTATTATTCTCAAAAAAAGTAATCAAAAAATTTCTACAGATATTTCCAATTACTTTGAAAATAATCCTTCAAGAATTTTAGGCGAAACACGAGAAAAAACCAATCGTTTTGGACGTTTAGAAAACTATGTTCACGGAAATTTAGAAGAGGCTTTGGCAAAAATTCAACAGTTTAAAAACAAGAAAGAAACCGCAAGAATCGGAAATCTTTTTGAAGACTTATATTTAGAAAATTCTGAACCTAAAATCGATGTAAAATTTGATGCAAAAGTTGAAAATAAAGTAAAAAATGAAAACCAAACCGATGATAAAGATTTAGATTTAACCGAAGCTCAAGAGAAAGTTGAAACGGCACTTTCTCAACTCAATAATATCAAATTTAAATCTCCTACGATTATTTCAGAAATAAGAAAATATGAAAACCTTCGAGAAAATTTAACTACAAAACCAACATCGTTTTCAGAGGAAAATTTAAAAGAACTCATTGAAAAAAGTGATAGGATAATTTCTATTCACAATACAAAAAATCTGAACGAATATAAAATTCAAACTAAACCTGAACTCAAGAAAGGAATTCTAAAATATCAGTTTTCCAAACCCGATGAAATTGTCAATACTTCTTTACAAAACAGTTCTGAAATAACACAAGAACAAATTGAAGCTTTCAGAGATACGGCTTATGATGGAACGCTTAATAATCACGAAAAACATTCTCAATTCGCAAACTATATTGAAGGAAAATGGGCACACGATTTTTATTATGCTGAAGGAAATATTTATAAAAAATTAGAACAGTTAGAGCTAGATTTCAAAGATAAATTTTCAGTTGGTGGAACGATAAACCAGTATGAAAAGCAAAGGGAACTACTTCTCAAAGTTCTTCCAAAACCAAAATCTTTAGACGAAATCTTTATTAGTCCAAATCACGAATTTGTACACCAATTTGATTTAGGACAAACAGAAAAGAAAACTTATAACTATGCAACAAAACGAACCGAAACTGTTATTGTTGATTACAACCTTGCAGAAAAGTTCAAAAATTTTGTAGGTACTTTATCCAGTGAGGCTTTTGCAGGTTCTTCAGCTTGGGAAGTGCGAAGTTTTGTAGATAATGAAACGGTTACTGGAAGCGATAAAGAAAGAAATGCCTTAGTCAGAGAAAGACGAAAAGTTGCTGCAAATGATTTGTTTTACAAGTTTGTTCGGGAAGAATTATCTGATGATATAAGAAATCGTTTTGTAAAAGAATTCAACAGAAATTATAATAATATTCATGTTCCTGATTATTCTCAATTTCCATTGTTTTCAAAAATTCATCAAAACTTTAAAGGAAAAGAGCTTCGTTTAACCGAAGTTCAAAAATCTGGAGTAGGAAGATGTACAACGAAAGGCGTTAGTTTATTAGCTCACGAAGTCGGCTTTGGAAAAACATTGTCTGGTATTCTTTCCATGCATGAAGCGATGGAACGTGGAAATGCTAGAAGACCTTTGATTGTAGTTCCAAACGACAGTATTCTCAAACAATGGGTAGAAACCATTTTTGAAACCATTCCGAATGCGAAAGTGAATGTTCTTGGAAACCTTGGGAAAGATTACGACTTATCAAAATTTGAGAATAAAGACGGGGAAATTACCATTGTGACTTATGAAGGTTTCAATAATATTGGCTTTTCAGAATGCATTACCCAAAATCTAGCTTCAAAATTTTCTTACATTTCTGAAAACGAATTAAAAAGTCTAAACACCATCAGTGAAAGAGATTTCCAAAAGGAACTTGAAAAAGTGAAAGAAACAGAAGGGAAAATGAAGCGTGGTAAAATCTATGATTGGGAAGATTTCGGTTTTGATCATCTCACTTATGATGAAGTTCACAACGCCAATCATATTGTTGGAAAAGTAAAGATTGAAGACCGCAGGTTTGCTTCGGATTTTAGAAGTCAGAACCAACAGACTTCCAAACTGGGGATTAATACTTGGATGGCTGCTCAATATATTCAAGAGAAAAACGATGGCAGAAATGTTACACTTCTTTCTGCAACGCCTTTTACCAATAAGCCTTTAGAATATTATTCTATACTTTCTTTAATAGCCAATAAACGTTTAGAAGAATCGGGATATTTCAATGTGAATACTTTCTTTGAGACTTTTATGGAGGCGGATAATGATATGGAAATTGATGCTAAAGGTGATGTGAAATTTAAAGCCAATGTCAGAAGATTCAAGAATAATTCTTTGTTTCAACAGCTTCTATCCGAATTTATCGACATTAAAGGCGAAGAGGATAATCCCGAACTGAAACGACCTCATAAAATCAATAAAAAATATAAAATTGAGCAGAATGATTTAACCAAGGAGCAATATGAATTACTCAATGAGAGCTTTAATGAAACACAAAAAGGGGCAATTCTTACTCATATTCTAAATGCGAGGCTTATTGCAATTTCTCCATACTTATCGCCTTACTATGATGGTGAAAATCCTTCTACAAAAGAATTTATTGAAAATTCTCCAAAGTTGAAGCAAACAATAGATTTAATTCAACAAAATAAAAAAGACATTCCGGAATCTGGACAAATTATCTATTCTGAATTAGCGGTAGCAGAGTTTCCAAAACTCAAAGAATATCTCATTCAGGAAATTGGTTACAAACCAGAAGAAATCGGAATTATCACAGGAGCAACAAATAAAAATCAAAGAATTGCAATTCAAAATGATTTTAATATTGGAAAAATAAAGGTAGTTATTGGAAGTGAAGCCATCCAGGAAGGAATGAATCTTCAAGAAAATACGACGGATATTTATATGCTTTCTTTGCCTTATAATTTCACATCATTACGACAAGTAGAAGGACGAGCTTGGAGACAAGGAAATAAAAACGAAAATGTGCGAGTTAATTTTATGCTGACAAATGACAGTATTGATGTTTTTATGCTTCAAAAATTGCAATCTAAACAGGCAAGATATTTAGAAGCAATGAAAAAAGGTGCTGATGTGTTGGATGTTTCTGATATAAGTACGCAAGAGCTAAAAACAGCCATCATCACCAATCCTGAAACCAGAGCCAATATTGAAATAGAGTTGATAAAAAAAAGAATTGAAAGCGAAAAAAATAAACACCTTGCTGATATTGCTTTTGTTTTGAGAAAACATCAAGATTTTTTAAAAGTACAAGAAGAAGTCACCAAAGCACAGAATAATTATAATAGGATTCTTGGTTATTCAAAAGATGAAGGTGAAAATGCAGAATATTGGAAAAACCAATTACCGTTTTATCAGAAGTCAATTGATTTAGCTAGAGAAAAAGTACAAGAGGAAGTTGATATTCTTTCACAAAAAGGCGTGAATGTGATGGAGATTGCACAGCAGACAAAAATTACTGAAGATAAGATTGCGGAATTGGATAAAAGATTGGAGAATTTACCTGATGTTCGGGAGAGTTTGGTTTGTAAATATAGGGAGGAGAAGGAAATGCAGTTGAAGGTTAATGAAAGGAAAGACTATGTGGAAGAGAGAAAGGTAGAAAACTCCGAATTATTTAATGCTTCACAATTTGGAATGATTGAAAAAGAAAACAATGTAATTTCTTTTGAAGATGAACAAAAATCTCATGTAATGAGAAGGTAAAAGAAGTACATCTACTTCTACTAAAAAATGGTCAATGCCAATCCAAAATTGGGTATTGTTTTAAACCAATTTATGCTTATTTTTGACAAAAGGCTCAGATTATATCGTGACTAATACACCTTAACTTTTTAACTTACACACTTTGTGGGATAGTGTCACTTATTTTTGGTTACATCTAAAGAATAATTATTTCATCCATCTCTGCATATTAGCATGAAGTCTAATCCTTTCGTTTACAGTAAGCAAATTTATTCTAAAATTTGGAGTTTTCTTAACCTCTTTTAGATGAGGATAAGTAGCCCACATTGCATTTTGAATAAGATCTTCATTACCGGAGTCTATCCTGTTATTAAAATCTTCAATTACTAAATTCAAATTATGCTCCATTTCTGTTCTATTCATTGGAGGAGGCATTCCATATTTTTTATTGTTCATTTTCGTTATTTGTTTCTGTTTCAAAATTCCCTAAATCACGAATGTTTACACTCATTGCAAAATTTCTAATCATTTCATTGATTGTTAGTAAATTAACTCTTTTGTTTGGTGCGTATCTGGCTTTCATAATTTCATTTTCAAGATGTCTTAAGTGACTAGATATAACTATTTTCCCACCCATAATATTCTCACCTAAAATATTTAACTCTCGCTCAAAGTCAGTTCTTGAGTCTCTATTCCCTTTTCTGCTATCAAACATTAGTTGTTAATTATGTTATAAACCAATTCAATATTATTCTTATCAATTCTATGAGATACAGCGTTATTTAAAGCATGTCTTAAAATATATTGGTACCTTCCAATAATTCTATCTTCATTATAAAAACTTCGACTTAAATATTTATCAGATTTTGCTACTTCAATTTTTGATAAAGGGTAACAATACTCATGTATTAGCTGATTAAATGTTAAACAAAATTTATTATCTAGTAACATTTCATCATTTAAATCATCTATTCTATCTTGTATAGATGCAATATAATCTTCTTCAAAAAATACTTCTCCTGTAAGAATAATAGATTCAGGAATTGAATTTTGAATTTTTGAATAACATTGATTATATCCAATTTTATTGAGATTGATACTCATATCTAACAAATTTTTCTTAATAGTAAAGTGTTTAATTTTGCTTATTTCGTCTTCTAATTCTGGATTTTTAATTAGACAATCTTTTATTAAAATAGGATTGTTAATTGAAATTTCTTTCAAAATTAGTCCAGATAATTCGGTCGATAAATCTGGCGTGTTGGAAATACAAGCTTTAATCAAACGCTCAATAACTAAAGGAAAATAATTTGATATTTCTTCCAAAATATTTAAAGTTTTACCCCTAATATAACTAACAGGATGATTTAAATGCCAAATAATGAAATCAATAATTAATCCATTTGAGTTATAATTATCAAAACCCGAATCAAACCAAGAGTATTTCTCTTTTACTTCACTATCGGATCTAACCATAAAATGGAAGTGCTCAGCAATTATTTTATATATCGTTTCAATTTGATTCTTGTTCAGTTTATCTTCTAAAAACCATATAATATCATCACACATATCCCAAGGTTCATATTCAAATTGTAATATATTTTCTTTTAGATTTTTTATTACTGATTTATCGTTTGGAAAAAGGGATTTTAGCTTTTGTTTGGTTTTTTTATGAGCATTAGAATAATTATTCATCCAAATACTTACCCTTTCTGTTTTGAATAAATTTAGACCTTGATTTATATCCATTTCAATATCTGAGCTTGAATTTGAATCATTATATAAATCAAAGTTATTTTTTTCATTTATAGTGTTTTCACTTTTATTTTCAATATCTTCATTTAATCCCCAATTAATATTGTGATTTAGCAAATACCCTTGTAATCTTTTAACATTGCTTATCGTTAGTTCTTTTCCTATTCCAATTAATAAGCTTTTTCTATCATCATTACTAATTAAAGAATTGGAGATTAAATTTGCAAAACTCTCAATTATTTTATCAATATTACCATCTTCTAATTTTTCTATATCATTTAGAATATTTGAAATTTGTCTACCAAAATAAGTTATATATCTAAAGTTATCATCATTGATAGTGAAAACTTCACATAATGCCCACTTCAAATAAGGATCAATTTCGGAATATCTTAGAATTTCTAAAATGCCACTTTGTTCTACTATACTTCTTGCCCCTAAGCAATAACCATCTCCAACTCTAGGTGCATCAAATGAACTAATTTCGGCATTTCTAATTAACGTTTTCGGGGGAGGTAACGTTTCAAACTTATAATATTCTAAAGCCTCATTTAATTTTTCGTTTTTAATTAAAGCTCCTATAAAATTTTCTTTATTATCTTGAACATATCTCTGAAATGTCATTTCACCTGATGCATAATCTAGAATTGAAGCAAATTCTTGAAGAATATTATTATTAGGAACTGATTTTAAATTTTTAAGAGTTGTGTTAATTGGTGTTAATTGTGCCTCTTTATACCAGCTTGGTCCCATTGAGGTATTTAGTACTTCTTGAAATGCTAATTCTGATTCGGATTTAAAATTTAAAATTCCATATACTTCATTAATTTTTAATAATTCTTCTGTTCTTTCCCATCTGTTTTGAACGCCATTTATAATATGTTCTTGCCATAGTTTAATTAATGGTAATATTTTGTTTCTGTCATGTCGAATTAATATTAGTGAGTTTATTATTTTTTGCAATGATTTTCGATAACCTTCCGTATAGAGACCTATTTGATTAGGACACTTGATTTTTAAAGATTCTAAAAATAACTCTAATCGTTCATTATCAAACTCATTAATTAACATTACTAATTTTGTATATAGTAAAGGAAAAATTTGTTCAGGTAATTGATAGCTTCTTTCCCAATGGCTTCTATAATCAAAAGTAAAACTAATGCTTTTGACAATCTCTTGTATTTTATCAATTAGAAAACTTGATTTTTCTATAAGGAGGTTTGATGCTTTATAATAATATGCTTTCCCTTCAATAAAATGAATTTCTTCAATTAACGTCAGTAAATCTTTTTCCCAGGTATTATGAGACCATTTTTTATGACTTACTTTAAATTCATTAGAATTATCAATGAACCCTAAACAATTATACTTTAAACATAGATTTTCATAGTTAAATCTTTCAAAATCAACACCGTTTTTATTTCTTATTTCTACTTTTCGGTCAGTTGCTAAATACTCCCCTATAATAGATTTTAGCAATTCGGGTTTAGTAGTGTTACTTAATAATGATAATATGATATTTGTAATGGAACCGTTCTGTTTTTGATAGCCAAAGTTTTCTATCAAAAACTCAATGTCCTTTGATAATTTTTTTTCGTTTAAATCTTTGTAATGATTTGGTAAATTATAACTATTTAATTCTTTTTTATAGATCAAAAGAGAAGTTGCATAAGTGTAAGCCCATGTATCATTTATTTTTATCTTAGGAACTTGCATCATTTTTTGAATGTCCATGTTCATACTGAACCGCCTTAATAAATATGCATTATTCCATGCGCAACAATGATCTCTAACAAGTTGAATAGTTTCTTTATTTTGATTTTCAATTGATAAATCGTTAGATGGGTTAGGCATTTTTCTTAATAAATTCATATAATTTGAAAATATCATTTGTGAATCTCTTAACTCTTCATGATTAGACGACTCATTGCTGGAAAGAATCAAAGTTTGAGCTTTAATTACAAAGGTATTAAAACTAATACCTTCGCCTTTAAATCCATCATGTATGGATTTTCTATATTCCTTATCAATTGCTTCTTCTAAAATAGTAGCTTCCTCAAAAGCCTTGTTCTCATAGAAATGTTGTAGAAAATGAATAGCATCACTTGCAGATATTAATAGTGTTTTTCTCCTTACAATATATTTAATTGCCTCTTTATATTTTTTATTTGCTATTAGTGCTAAAGTCATTTCATGAGCATATTCAACAAATACGCTATTGTACCTGAAATCAATTCTTTGGAGCAGTAGCAATAGTCTAATTAATTCAGTTGTAAGTTCTAATTCAATTGATAAACTTATAGTGTTTTTTATATCAGATACTACTAAATCTGGTTCGATATGATTAAATGCCATTTTATCAGCCCAAACTTGGTTGCAACTTTCAACAGCTTTTTCAGGGGAATTTGATAAGCCGCAGTGGTATAGCATATTAGTTAATGAGTAGTCAGAATCAGGATGAGCCTCACAATAATTTACTATCAAATCGTTACAGCTTCTCAAGAGTAGGGGAACTTTACCTAATATGAATTCCTTAAATGAGTTGTGATAAATTTCTAATTTATCATCGTTTTTTATTAAATAGCTAATTTTTGGAAATACTGAATAAAACTCATTTTTTATTTCAGGACTAAGAATTTCAAAAAACTCCTTTTCATCAATAGCTTGCCTTAATTGAGATAAAAATAAACATATCCATAATTTATTTTTGTCTTCATATATTTTATACCAAATGGAATTATAGTAGTTTTCTATGTTGCCTCCAATATTGGGAATATTATCTATCCATTCTTTTAACTCGTCTTTGTCATTGGAAATTTCAGAGTTGTTTATATAATCTATCAAATAACGCATATAAAGAGGATGCCCTTCAGATTTGAGTGCTATTTTTTGAATGTCTTCAAAATCAACTATATCTTTTTTTAATTCCTTTAGAATGTATTGCTCACACTGACTTATATTTAAAGGTGAAACAGAAATACTTTGAGTTGCATTAATGTTATTTTTGATATCACTAGGTAAAATTTCTTTTGAAATGCATGAAAGTACTATTTTAATGTTTTCAGGAATATTCATTGATAGAATACCCAAGAAATCTTCAATATTTTTAACTTCATCTAAACCATCAATAAATAATAATCCTGTTAAGTTATTATTAAATAGATATTCACTTAAACCACTAATATTATAATTTAATGCTTCTATACGTTTTTCAAAAGATTCAGATGTTTTTGGGGGGATATCTCCAGTTAGTAAAATAGAAATAGTTTCTTCTAGCCAAGTCAAAAAATATTCTTTTGACATTCTCAAGCTTTTTGGCTTATCATCATTTGGAACTTTAACAAAATATTTTCCTAATATTAATGCGTCTTTTTCAACAGGTATATAAGATGCAATATTAAAAGTCTTGCCAGTACCTGGATTTCCTTCTAATAAAATCCAGCTTCCAGTTTCTTTTACGCTTTCATCTAATTTATTAAGAACATCATAATTGTATGCAATATTTTTAATATCATTGTTTAACTGTCTTGGAATATCATTTATTGATTCCTCTATATGAACTTCAATATTATTTTCTCGTAAGAAATTTTCAAATTGATTAATTGAAATTGCCCCTAATTTATCATCAAGTTGGCTTAAAACAACTCCTACAACTTTTCCGTTTGAAATTAATGGAGAGCCTGAAAGTCCTTCATAGTTATAGTTTACATCTATTTCTTGACAATTTAATATCGTATTATATTTTTCCCCGTTTACTATTTGGTTAATAGTGCCATAAATTCTCAGTCCTTCGACTTCTCCCTGATATGGGAATCCAAATGATTCCCAAGTTTCATTAATTCGGATATTTACAGAAGCTAATGGTAAAAAACTGATATTATTACACTCACAGGCTAATAAACAAATGTCATTTTGTTCATCAATAGACAATATCTTACACTTACTAATTTCACTATCATTAAAGTTTAATTGAATTTTGTCTTCTTCAATCTTTTCTTCCAAAAACACATGATAAGTCGTTAAAATAATATTTGGAGTAATAAAGAATCCTGTTCCTTGTTCTTTTTCTTTATAAACTATTTTAACTACCGATTTTTGAATTTGTTGAGGGGTTATTATTCTATCCATCTATTTTAAAGCCTATCTTGATTGGTAAGTTATTACTTTCTATTATTTTATAATTATATTTTGTTTCGAAGCTTTGATTTTTAAAACATTCTATGGAATCTAAATTGTAATTGAAATAAAGATTTCGGGTAAACTTGGTTTTTCTGCACACTATTCTTGCAATTGTTTCATTATCAGGATGGTTATGAATTAGTCCGTTTGTTGAAAAAACAAATTTGTCTGAATCAATATAATTTAGCAATTCAACGCTTGTATTATTTTTGCTTCCATGATGAGATATTTTTATTAATTCAAATTGTAATGGGAATTCTTCTTGTTTGTAATGTTTTTTCAAACTCTCTATAATTACTGAAGGATGAGAATCTGCTAAAAAAAGTAACTTTGTATTCTTATATTCTATTATAAATGAAATAGAACTTCCATTCGTTGCTGTATCATCTTCTATAAAAGATTCATTTAAAAAGTCTTCAATATTAAATGAAGTACTTGAAGATACATTTTTTTTCTGCAATCGTCTTTTTTCTTTTTCTAATGATACAATATATTCAAAGGCTTCTTCATTAAAATCTGATAGTTCTGAATTACTTGAAAAGCCTTTTTTAAACAACTCTTTTTTCCAATATTTTTTTAAATCTTTTAACTTATTATTGTTTGGGGAAAGGATTTTTATATAAATGTCTTCTGATATTTTAATTTCTAGCTCATTATCAATAGAAACGGCATTCTGATTAAACTCAGAATTCCATGAATACTGGTATTTATGGATTAATGAAGCTAAAGTAGAGCCTTGTACAGCAGAAATATTTCTTTCAATTGTCTTTTTTTCTTCTTTTATTGAATAATTAATTATTAATCCAGAAAGAGGTTTGCCTTTAAATATTAAATTATCCTCGATACAATTTACATGTCGAAATGAATTATGCCAAATGTTATTGATTCCGATTATTGAATCTTTTTTGTTCTCTTCTATAAATTTAATGATGCCTGAAATATGGTCATTATCAATATGTGTTACAATCAGATGAGAAATTTTTTTATTTTCCTTTGATAGCTCAAAAAGCTTAGGCTTAATATAGTTTTTATATGTATCTACATAACCTCCATCAATTAAAATAATCTTATCCTTTATTTCTAAAAGAAAAGAATCTCCATTATTTGCTGGGTATATTGTAAGAATCATAGTTATGAGTTTTTTTTAACTTCTCTCCACAATTTCAATTTCTTCTTCCGTCAATCCATAAAGTTCATACACCATTTGGTCTATTTCTTTGTCTGTTGTATTTACTCTAGACTGGCATTCTAACGCTTTCTTTTGTTCTTGCAAGAAATAATCTTCCCATTCTGCTTTTTGGGAAAGCGTGAGATTGAGTTTTGCTTTTGCCAATTCTTTTAAGAACTCTGCAAAAGAAAGTTCATACCAATTTTGTAATTTTTTGGAAAATGTTTCCAGAGAAAATTCTCTTTGCAGATTTCTTTGGAATTTATCTGAAATCTCCTGCAACTCTTTATTTAAAGAAAGCATTTGGTCTGCTTTTTCTATGAAAGGTTGTTGGCTTTCTAAAGAGATTTCTTTGATTGGAATATTAAATAAATTTTGAGTTGAAATCGCATTTGTTAGAGAAGATTCGTTTGTGAACTTTTTCAAATAATAAAATTTAATTAGTTCAGAGTTTAAAATTGACAACAAGTATTTCAAATCTATTTTTGAATTATCTTTTTTAGTAATTGCATAAGTAGTTCCTAAATTATAATATTTTTCATTGTCATATGTTATAATGAAATGAATATTAATCATTTGCATAACTAATTTTTCATTTGAAAGAAAAATATTTTCATCTCTTGCTCTTAATAATTCATCTCTTTTATATAAGATGTATTCATTTTCAAATAATTTAGAGTATCTTTTAATATCCTTTCCTCTAATTGCTTTCTTGTAAAAATCATTTTCACAATTAAAACTTAAATATTTTTTATCATTTCCTGTAACAATTCCATTATTTATCTGAACAAAATTTTCTAGAATTTTTGAATTATTTTCAATTTTATCCAATAATTTTCTATCATAATTTGTTGCATAAATACCAAAAATAAATTCATAAGAATTTTTAAAAGAACTTTGATTCTGTTCATTTTCAAGAAATTTATTGTTGAGATTGAAAAATTCAATTTTTATTTTATCATCAGCTATATTTCCTTTTTTTAAAACAAATGTTGCTGTTTCAGCAACAACATCTTGAAATTGTCCTGCTCCCCAATCAGTCAAAAGTAAAATATCATAATTATTTAGAATATATTCTCTAATTGCAGTATAACTGTTTGTTTTGAATATATTTTTGTGAAAAATAAAACTTGTTAAACCACTAATTTTAAGTATTTTACTATTGAGTTCAATAAATAATGCAATTAAATTTAATTTTGTAGTTTTAAATTTATCAGTTCCTGATTTTTTAAATGAATTTGGATAAATAGTATATAAATAATAAAGAGTATTCTTGTCAAATCCTCTATTATCAACATACGGCGGATTTCCAATCACCACATCAAAACCACCTTTTGCAAAAATCTGCGGGAATTCTTTTTCCCAATTAAACGCTTTGTTTCCTGCAATTTCGGGGTTGTCAATCAGAGAGTTTCCGCATTTTATATTGTTGCTTAAATCGTTTAGTTTTCTATTGGGTTCTGCGGTTCTTAACCAAAGAGAAAGTTTGGCTATTTCTACAGATTCTTCATTTAAGTCCACCCCAAAAAGATTGTTTTCTAAAATACTTTCAGAATGATAAGTAAACGCAATAGAGGAGCCTGTAAGTTTGGCTTCTAATTCGTCTATATATTTATGTTCTTCAATCAAGAAATTAAGAGCTTCGTTCAGGAAAGCACCACTTCCACAAGCTGGGTCTATAATGGTGATTTGGTGCAGCCAAGTTCTGTAATCTTCTAATTTTTGTAGAAGTGCTAACTTGGTTTTTTGTTGGCGTTTTTTATCTGTAAAATAGTCTTCTTCTACAATTCCTAATTCTACTTTCTTTTCTTCGCAAAGTTTGCCAACTGTATTTTCTACAATGTATTTGGTAATATATTTCGGGGTGTAGAAAACGCCATCTTTTTTCCTTTTGGTTTTAGATTTGTCTATTTCTTGCCCTTCTATTTGTGCTTTTATTTCATCAATTTCATTGAGAGAATTTTCAAAAATATGCCCTAAAATATTCACATCTACTTCACTGGCAAAATCATACTCTGCCAATTTATAAGTGTGATTATAGAGTAAAGTATCATCAATAGTGATATTATCTAAAATTTCATCAGGCTTAAACAAACCGCCATTATAGGCAAAAACATCAAATTGCTTCCCTTTAAAACCTGTATTGAGATAGCCAAAATATTTTTTGAATCTATCATAAAGTGGAACATATTCATCTAAATCTTTCAGCTTATTCCATTGTTCTAAAATTAATCTTACCGAATTGGGAGGGAGTAAACCTCTATCTTCTCCAAAGAAGAGGAACAAAAGCCTGTCTAATAATTTCTGGGATTTTTTGAAAAGTTCTAATTGGTCAAAATCAGGGTTTTGCTGGGTAAGATTCTGAAACAATTCTCTTTTGAAAACCGAATAATCTTTGTAAAGTTTTTTGGTGATTTCGTCTTCTTTACTTACCGATTCATTTTTAATCTTGGCAGGAATATCTGCCGAAATATTTTCAAAAGCCAAACACAAATACAAGAGTTCAAATTGCTCTTTGGTCAATTCAAACAAATTGAATTCTAAATGTTCAATAGCATTATCTATGTAAAAACGTAATTTCTCAAAATTAGAAGTAATCACATATTTACAATCTGGCTGATTGTTTTTATACCCAAAAGCTTGTGTTTCTACTTTGCCTAAATCTGTGGTGTCAGTTCCTTTTAGTTCTATAATGGCGAGAACTTTATCATTAATGATAATTGCACCATCTGCTTTTTTGCTGTCTTTTACGTTTTTATATTCTGTGGTAAGATTAAAATTGGGTGTTGGATTTTTGGTATATCCCAAAACATTAACAAACAAATCAATGAGAAACTCTCCTTGATATTGTTCTTCTTTAGAGTTTCTGATATTTTCTTGGATTTCAGCATTATGAAAATGCTTACAAAACAAATCCCATTTATTATTAAGATTTTCTTGGTTTTGTGTTTTGAGATATTTGTTGATTATTGTTTTTTGGAATAGTGACATACTGTAATTTTCAAACTATAAATTTAATGATTTATTCTAATGTAGAAATAGTCCATTTATCTCTGTCTATATCAGACAAGTTGGCTTCAAATCTTTCTTTTTGGATAGCAACACAAAGTAAATGTGTAGGTCTGGAAAAACCTACATAAGCCATTTTAGTTGACTGAATATGTTGAGCTCTTTGGTCTGAAAAATTTTGATATTTAAATTGACTTGCCAATCTTTGAGATTCATAATTACCATTACCTTTACCATAAAAAGTTTCCAAATAAAGTGTTGCCAAGTGTGTTTCACCTTTTGCAGAATGTATTGTTCCTACTTCAATATCAAATCCGTGAAAATTGAGAATATTCTCTTTGGTCAAATTTTCTCTTATTTCTTCATTTTCAATATTTTGGGATTGATTTTGAATAAAGTTTCTTGAATGATTTACTCTTAACTCAAAAATGTTTAAAAATTCTGTTGAATAAGTTTTTATAGAATTATAAACTTCGATAAACTTATTTCTAATAATATCAATACTCCACTGATAAAGATGTTTTTTAAAAACCAAATATTCTGTTTCGTTCTTCTCTTTTATATAATTTAAAAGTGATAATTTAGTGTGATATAAGCCTTCTAATCTTAAAATTTTAACAAGTGCATTGAGTATATTATTTCTAATTGCAGTCAATGTAGAACTTTCCTTATTATATTTTACCAAATAAGAATCTAAATTTTCATAATCTATCTTTGTCTTTGTTTTAACTAATGTAAAAGAATCGTAATAATCTGCTATTTTATAATGGTTGATATTATTTGAACTTTTTGACCAACCAATAGCCTTTATCTTACTTGAATTTTTAATTTCAATTACACCAGAAGAAATGTAGTTATTGACTATTTCAGAAAATTTTGGTATTACATCTTTAATTTTATCTGTACTATAAACTATCATATGTGGCTTCAAATCACAATTTTCATTTTTCCCTTCAATAGCAAAAGTTTCACCAGTTTTTAGAGCAAAACAATTTACAAGTTCGGCAATTTTTGGTGTAAGTCTTTTACTTCCTTTAATGGCTAATAATTGATTCTCTCCTTCACGTAAATTCCAAATTGAATTATGATGTACTTCGTTACTGAAAATAGCTTGATTTATATCGCCAATCCTTTGAATAATAGATGTGCTATTACCATTGTCATAAAATATATTTTCAATTAAATCATATTGATGAGTTTCCAAATCTTGCGTTTCATCAATAAAAATGTATTGAAATCTTCTTTGCAGTATATTTTTTATTTTTGGAAATTTTGACAAAAATATGTTTGCTAAAAAATAAGCATCGTCATAATGTAATATCCCATCAGACAGTGTATCCAATTTAGCCTTTTTTAACCATTGTCTTATCCTATTTTTTTCATTATTAGAAAAATCAACCCAATTTCTACTATTTCTTCTGGGTTTTGTTATAGTTAATTCTTCTTTATTTAATCCTTTTGTTATTTTTAAAATACCATTTATATATTCAAATCTATAGTTTTTCAAAATGCCTTCATTAGAACGAATGAAATATTTTGCATTTTTGTTTTCATCAAATGAAAAACCCTTAAGATTTCTTGTTAAAAATTTTTCTATTGTGTCATCATAAATTTCATTATCAATTCTTATAACTTTCTTATTATAATGATTTTCGTAATATGGAATAGCAAGAAATTGGTCAACAAAACTCTGAACCGTACCTATAAAATTGGGATAAGAAAATAGTTTAGGGCAATGAATGCCAATATTATTTTTAATCTCATCTACCGCTGTATTAGTATGAGATAAAATAAGAACTCCTCTATTGTTGTTGAGAGGTAACCTTTTTTCTAATATTAAAAGTTTCGCAAGTAAAGCAGTTGTTTTACCACTACCAGGAACAGCTTGTAAATCTATCGTTTCAAAATTTTTAATAAATCTTCTTCGTTCAGCATCAAAACTTTTTCCAACTGGAAGTAAAATTCTTTCAGTTTCAATAATTTCATCAAGATTAATATTTAAAAGATTACTTTCAGCAGTTGCAGGCATATTTTATTGCATTAATTAGATATTCAATAGGATTGTTTTCTACCATTATTTGATTAATATCATTAATATCATTTTCTAAAAATTTTGAAAAGTATAATGATATTATAGATTTTGAAGTTTTTTTATTTTCTATAAAATCATACATAATTTGAAATGCAATTTCTTCATTAGATTTGTTCATTGAGAACACCTCCCATTTTCTTTCAAAATCTAATTCCGAAATATCTCTTATTTTCATTTTTGTTGGTTTTAAACCAGAATAACTATCTGCTCTAAGTTCTTCATTGGATTGAATAATTGCTTTATATAAGGTTTTTCTTAAAATAGGATGCAATGCGATACAATATTCCAAAGTCCAAGCGCTACTTATAAAAACTTTTACAAATTGATTTTCAATTCCCTTTTTTTTAATTTCAAGATACTCATCTACATTAAATTCACTAATAATTTTTTTTTCTTTCCTTTTATTCTGTGGTATATTGTATTTAGTAGAATACTCCTGAGGTCTTAAATCTAAATCCGTGATAACACTAACAGGTATTTCTAAAAATGGTCTTTTAACTCTCTGAAATATTTTTGAATATCTTAAAAATGAAGTATTTCCAATTGATATTACTGATACTCCAGCTTCAGTTAAATCTTTATCTATTACATAGAATCTTTTTAAAATTTTTGTAAGTGATGGAATTATTATTTCTTCTGAAATGCCTTCAACGAATATCACTCCTTTAGAAAAAAATAAATTTGATTTAGTAACATCTAAAAATCTTTCAAGATAAGGATAATCAGTTGTTTTAAGTTTTGTATAATTTCTGCCTAGAGGAAAAGCATTACTTTTTGAACAAATTATCAAGTTTTCTAATTTTACTTTTGAAGCAAGATTTGGGCTATGAGTTGTTAAAATTAATTGTATGTTTTCTTGATTTTGTAAAGATTCAATGACTTGCATTTGAGCTTGAGGATGTAAATGAGCTTCTAATTCTTCAATCAACCCTAATCTCAATCCTTCGTAATTTCTTTTGTTTAAATGCAATAGTTCAGAAGCCATAAACAATCGGTTTAGTGTACCCAATCCAATGTTTTTCTCGTCCTTTATTAATAATTCAAGTTTTTCAAGTATATTTTTGAGGTTTGCTTCAACAACTTTTATATCAGTTTCTTTTGAATTATCATAAAATGACTTTAAATATTTATCTATTTCAGATTTTAATTCTTTGCCCTTTTGGTCTTCCTCTGAAAGTAGTGCATCATTATTGTCTTTACCTTCAAAATATTTTTTGATGTCTTCATTGAATTTTTTGAATAACTCAACTAAAAGATGAGTGTCATTTTGACCTTTAAAGGCTTCGTGTTCTTGAAAAATTTGAGCTAACCTTGAGTTTTTTTTAGGAATAAGTTCATTTTTTGCATCTCTTAAAGGCTTCAAATATGTTACTTTCAAGAAATCCCTTGCTTCGGATGTAAGAATTGTACCTTCATTGGTTGAACCTGCTTTTACATCTGTTGAAATTATTCTTTCCTGATTTTTAGTAGCTTCAAAAAATATTTTTAATGTAGGCTGAGCATTTTCCCCATTTCCATTCCAAGTAAGCCATTCTGTAAAATGTTTTGCCTCATCATCATTTAATTCTTCAAATAAAATTTCTATTCTGAATTTATTAGAATTATCAAAAAAATCATCATGTTCAATTTTTATCCATTCATAAGCATGAGTTTTAAGAACAATTTTTATAGCATCAATTATAGCTGTTTTTCCAGAATCGTTTTCACCTATAAGCACATTTAATCCTTTAGTGAAATTTAAACTTAAATTGGGTTTATTAATATCATATTCTCCATTATCCCCAAACTTTCTAAAATTCCATAGCTTAATGTTTTTCAGGTACATTGTGTTTTTAATTTTTAAAATTAGTAAAAATTTTCCTAAAAAATTTTTTTTTGACATCATTTATTTTTGAGTAAGCCCCCCGCAACTAAACCCCCTCACTTGTATTGGGGGAACAACTCCCCGCCACCTTTTGATGTAATTTGGAAATTTTCGGCAGTATTTATATTCAAGGTGATAGTTGCAATATTCTTACAGAAAACATTCTGATTCCTGGTTGTAATGTTCTAACTCAAAAATTCAAAACAATGGTAACAATTATCAACTACAAAGAAAGACAAAAAGAAGACGGAACTTCCTTCTATGTTTTAGAATTTCAAGGAGGTATTGAAATGATTAAAAACAAAAAAACATTTCATATCTTTGCTATAGTGCAAAGTAAAAGGGAAGCATCAATTTTACAATACTTTTTAATTTGTTGCACTTATGTTGTACTTATGAAATAAAAAAAGCCTAAAAACTATTTGTTTAAAGGCTTTACGGAAAATTTACTTTAACCTTGTCAAAGATTAATTTTAAATTATAAGAGCTTTGACAAAGTACCTTTCATTTTTACTTTTTATTGCTAAAAAGCGATAGATTTGAGTTTCAAACCTGCGTTTTCGGGAAACCCGAAAGATATATTCATGTTATGAATAGCTTGTCCTGAAGCGCCTTTCAAGAGATTATCAATTGCAGAATGAACTACTGCAAAATCTCCGTTTTTTTCAATATTAATCAGGCACTTATTGGTATTGACTACTTGTTTCAGATTGATTTCTTTTCTTGAAACCGTGGTGAAAATTTGCCCTTCGTAGAATTTTTCATACAATTCAAACAATTCTTCTAAAGAAAATGAAGTTTTAAATGTAGAACTCACAAAAATTCCTCTTGCAAAATCTCCTCTCCAAGGAACAAATTGAACTGAAAACGGCACTTTGCTCAACTCTTTTAGTTGAAAATTTATCTCGCCTAAATGCTGATGCGTTAAAGTCTTATACGCCGAAATATTATTTTGTCTCCAACTGAAATGCGTGGTTTCAGAAAGTGATTTTCCAGCGCCAGTTGCGCCTGTAATTCCTGTTGTATAAATTTCCGAAACTTCTTGAGCTTGAAGAATCGGGATAATTCCCAACTGAATTGCAGTAGCGAAACAACCAGGATTGGCAATGAGTTTTGCGCCTTTCAATTGAGCAGAATTAAGTTCTGGAAGTCCATAAACAAAAGAATTCCCTTGATAAGTATCTCCAATTCTGAAATCATTTCCTAAATCTATGACAACTGCATTTCCTACGTTATTATTTTCGAGCCAAATTTTACTTTCTTTATGTGGTAAAGCCAGAAAAAGAACATCTGCATCAGTAGAATTATCAATAAATTCTAAATCTATTTCTCCGATTAAATCTTGATGCAAATCGGTTACTTTTTTACCCACGTTAGAATAGCTCGTCACAAACGAAAGTTCTGCATTCGGATGATTGAGCAACAAACGAATCAGTTCGCCACCAGTGTAACCAGTACCACCAATAATTCCTGCTTTAATCATTATTTTCAGCGTTTACTTGATGATAAATTGATAAATAATTGGTATAAATTTTAGAAAAACCTTTCACGTCTTCACCGCTCCAAGATTTATTCATTTCACCATAACTTCCGAATTTAGAAGTCATTAAGTCGTATTTAGATTCAATTCCGTTCAGTTCAAAACGATAAGGAAGAAGCGTGACAAACACTTTGCCCGTAACATTTTTCTGGGAACTTTCCATTAATTTTTCAATATCTCTCATCACAGGATCTAAGAAAAGAGCTTCGTGAAGCCAAGTTCCGTACCAATCTGCCATTTGAGATTTAATCATCAATTGATATTTAGAAAGTACATGTTTTTCTAGCAAATGATGAGCCTTTAAAGTTAAAATAGCACCAGCTGCTTCGAAACCTACTCTGCCTTTAATCCCAATAATCGTATCACCAACGTGAGTATCTCTACCAATCGCAAATTCAGAAGCAATTTCATTCAATTTAACAATCGCTTCTGAAGGATGAGAAAATTTTTGATCATTGATTTTAATTAAATGTCCTTTTTCAAATTCTAAAGTCAATTTTTCAGGATTTTGCTTCTTTAATTGAGAAGGATAAGCTTCTTCTGGCAAATTGCTATGAGAAGTAAGTGTTTCTTTTCCGCCAACCGAAGTTCCCCAAAGTCCTTGATTGATAGAATATACTGATTTGGTATAATCACCAGAAAAACCTTTATCTGTTAAGTATTGAATTTCCGCCTCACGAGAAAGTTTCAAATCACGAATTGGCGTGATGATTTCCATTTGCGGACAAACGATATTAAAAATCCCATCAAAACGAACTTGGTCGTTTCCAGCGCCTGTACTTCCATGAGCGATGGCTGTTGCACCAATTTTAAGCGCATATTCTGCCAAAGATTTTGCTTGAATGGTACGTTCTGCACTTACAGAAAGCGGATAGGTATTATTTTTTAAAACATTTCCGAAGACCAGATACTGAATACAAGAATCATAATATTCTTTCACTACATCTAGACATGTAAAAGTTTTAGCACCTAGCAAAATTGCTTTTTGCTCTAATTTTTTGACTTCCTCTTCATTAAAACCACCTGTATTTACCGTAACTGCATGAACTTCGTAGCCTAAATCTTGCTGCAAATAAACTGCGCAAAAAGATGTATCTAAACCTCCGCTAAATGCTAAAACAACTTTTTTCATCTCTATTAATAATTTTGCATATAGTAACTTAAATCTCTTTTATTTTTTTCTTTGGGTGGAACGAATAACATTCCTGTGCAGAGACAATTTTTTCTGCCTTTGCTTTGTAAAATAGAATAATTGACACAACTTTGGCAACCATCCCAGAACTGATCATCTTGAGTAAGTTCCGAAAAAGGAACTGGATGATAACCCAACCTTGAATTAATTTTCATTACCGCCAAACCTGTAGTAATACCAAATAATTTAGCGTTTGGATATTTTTCTCTGGTCACATTAAACACAGATTCTTTTATTCTACTTGCTAAACCAATATTTCTATACCTTGGCGAAACAATCAATCCCGAATTAGAAGCATAGTCACCATTGGTCCATGTTTCGATATAGCAGAATCCTGCCCAAATTCCATTATGCGTGATTGCGATAACCGCATCGCCTTTTTCCATCTTCTCCTTAATATATTCTGGAGATCTTTTGGCGATACCTGTTCCTCTAATTTTGGCAGACTCTTCCATTTCTTTTACAATCTCGTCTGCAAAACAAAAATCATCAGCGGTTGTTTTTCTAATGATAAATTCCATTTAAATAAATAGTTTAGAGTGCAAATATACAAATAAAGTTCAAATAAAAGATTTTTTATCTTTATTTTTAAATAATTAAAAGATAATTTATTGTTAAATTAATATTATTTGACATTTTTTATTTGTTTAAGCGTTAACACTTTAATATGAAACCATTGATTATTAAGATTTTACAAAACAAGACAATCTACAAACAAAAAAAAATCGCTAAAAATGAATTTAGCGATTTAAAATATCTGTAAAAATTACTTTTATCTTACATGTAGCTTTCTATTGGCTCACAAGTACAAACCAAATTTCTATCTCCGAAAGCTTCATCTACTCTAGATACAGAAGCAAAGAACTTATGTTCTCTCACCCATTCTAGCGGATAAGCTGCTTTTTCACGAGAATATGGTTTATCCCAAGCATCTGAAATCACCACTTGTTCTGTATGCGGAGCATTTTTTAATACATTATTATGAGCATCTGCTTTTCCTTCTGCAATTTCTTCAATTTCTGCTTTGATAGCAATTAAAGCTTCAGCAAATCTGTCTAATTCTGCTTTAGATTCTGATTCTGTAGGCTCAATCATTAACGTACCAGCAACTGGGAACGAAACGGTAGGAGCATGGAAACCATAATCCATCAAACGTTTTGCAACATCTGCCACCTCAATTCCTAGAGGTTTAAACTGACGGAAATCTACAATACATTCGTGAGCTACTCTGCCTTTTTTATTCGCATATAAAATTGGGAAATGCTCACCTAAAACTTCTTTTAAATAATTCGCATTGATAATTGCAAATTCTGTAGAATTTCTCAATCCAACCGCTCCTAACATTTTAATATAAGCATAAGAAATATTAAGAACCAACGAAGAACCATAAGGTGCAGAAGAAATAGCATCTATTCCCTGACTTCCACCTGTTGGAATATTAGGATTTTGAGGCAAGAAAGACACTAAATGTTTTGCTACACAAATTGGTCCAACTCCTGGTCCACCTCCACCGTGAGGAATTGCAAAAGTTTTGTGAAGATTTAAGTGACAAACATCTGCACCAATATTACCTGGTGAAGTGAAGCCAACTTGAGCATTCATATTTGCACCATCCATGTAAACTTGACCACCATTTTCGTGGATTAAGTCTGTAATTTCTTTCACGTTATCATCAAAGAAACCATAAGTAGATGGATACGTAATCATGAAAGCAGATAAATTATCTTTATGCTCTTCCACTTTAGCTTTTAAATCTTCGAAATCTATTTGTCCGTCTTCTAGATTTTTCACCACCACTACTTTAAGACCTGCAATTACCGCAGAAGCAGGATTGGTTCCATGAGCAGATTGAGGAATTAAACAAATATTTCTATGACCTTGACCGATAGATTTTTGATATGCTCTAATTACCATCAAACCAGCATATTCACCTTGAGCTCCAGAATTTGGTTGAAGTGAAGTTGCCGCAAAACCAGTAATCGTAGCCAAATCTTTTTCTAAAGTTTTGATTAATTTCTGATAACCTTCAGCTTGATTAACTGGCACAAAAGGATGAATTGCGCCCCAATGTTCCCAAGAAAGTGGAATCATTTCTGTAGCTGCATTCAGTTTCATGGTACAAGAACCTAGAGAAATCATAGAATGCGTGAGTGATAAATCCTTTCTTTCGAGACGCTTAATGTAACGCATCAATTCTGTCTCAGTATGATATTTATTGAAAACTTCTTCTTTTAAGATCTCGTCTTTTCTCAATAAATTTTCTGGAAGTGTAGAAACGGCTTTTGGTTCTAATTTGAAACCTTGTTTTTGCTTGAATTGTGCAAAAGCTGCCACTACTTTATCAATTTTTTCGGTAGTTGTAGTTTCATTGATAGAAATACTTACAAAACCTTCTGTAAAATAATTTAAATTGATTTTATGATCTAGCATTAATCTCTTTAACTTATCTTTTTCTTCTTCAGACATACTGATTTTAACCGTATCAAAAACTGGCTCTTTCACCGTATCATATCCTAAAGCAGATAGCGCATCTCTTAGAGCATTGGTTTTATAATGAATTTGGTCTGCAATATATTCTAAACCAGCTTTACCATGATAAACAGCATACATAGAAGCCATTACCGCCAATAAAACTTGAGCTGTACAAATGTTAGAAGTCGCTTTCTCACGCTTAATGTGCTGCTCTCTGGTTTGCAAAGCCATTCTCAAAGCACGTTTTCCGTATGCATCTTGAGTCACCCCAATAATTCTTCCCGGAATATCACGTTTATATTCTTCTTTACAAGCAAAAAACGCAGCGTGAGGACCACCATAACCTAATGGAATACCAAATCTCTGCGTAGTTCCTACTGCACAATCAGCTCCCATTTCTGCAGGTGATTTTAATTTTACTAGAGCAAGTGGATCACAAGCAACTACTACTTGAAGATTTAACGCCTTATAGTTTGAAATTAACCCCGTATAATCAATCACAACACCATTTTTACCAGGATATTGTAAAATAGCTCCGAAAAATTCTGTATTAAGCTCAAAATTTTCATGATTACCAACAATTATATCTATTCCTAAACCATCAGCTTTGGTTTTAAGAACCGCAATAGTTTGAGGTAAAACCAAATCAGAAACAAAAAACTTATTGGCTTCTGCTTTTTTCTGGTCTTTCGTTCTGTTTGAAAAGAACATACTCATGGCTTCAGAAGCTGCAGTTCCCTCATCTAATAGAGAAGCATTCGCTAAATGAAAACCAGTAAGATTGGTAATTAATGTTTGGTAATTCAATAACGCTTCTAATCTACCTTGTGCAATTTCTGCTTGATAAGGTGTATAAGCGGTGTACCAACTAGGATTTTCTAAAATATTTCTCTGGATAACACTTGGCAAAATACTGTTATGATAACCAAAACCAATGTAAGTATCATAATCTAGATTTTTAGCAGCCAACTCTTTAGAATGCTGAAGCATTTCGTACTCAGATAAAGGAGCAGAAATATCTAATTCATTTTCTAATCGGATTGCATCTGGAATAGTTTGAGAAATTAATTCTTCTACAGAAGAAACGCCAATTTTTTGTAACATAGCGTTCTTATCAGCTTCATTGAAGTTGATGTGACTGTTCACAAATTGCTGTGTGTTCATAAAAATTTTAGGTATTATTTTTACTTTTTGTAAGTTTCGTAAAAATAAGGATTTTTTTATGAATGGTAAAATTCTATTTGTCTATAAAAACTATTGACGAAAAACCAAGTACAGAGCTATCGCTAAAAGAATAATAGCCAATAACTTATAATAAAAACGAGCGTTAACCTCTTCCTTTTTTTGCGGTGTAGTTGTAGAATTTTGAGCAGGAACATCCTCTTTTATAGAAGTTTTCATTTCCCCAGAAACTTCGGTGATGGTAATTCCTTGAACTACTGTTTTGTGTAATAAAGTATTGGTAGCATGCAGAATAATCTGAAACTTACCTTCTTTATCAAACTCCTTGATTCTAAATTTTCTATCGCCTTGAGACTTTTCTAAACCAAAAGGTGTGATTTTCACCAAATCCGCATCATAGGTTTGCCAATGAATGGTAATTTCGTCGCCTTTTTGTGCTCGGATTTTATCTGCGTGAAAGTTTTTAATTTTTGGAGGAAGCATTGATTTTTGACTTCTTTGGAAACTTCCAAATCGCTGGTCGTAAACTTTTCTAGATTCTTCATCCATCAAAGTTTCATACGCTTCTTTTATTTCTCTGAAGCGCTCTGTAAAAAACTCATCATTTTCGTTTTTATCAGGGTGATATTTCAGCGAAAGTTTACGATACGCTTTTTTAATGTCTTCGGAAGAAGCATTCGGTTTTATTCCTAGAAAATAGTAGTAGTCTTTCAATGGATTGATGATTGAGGAGCAAAAATAGAAAAATAAGTTTTTATGAAAAAGGAAACCGCTAAGAGTTTCCTTCTGTATAATTTTTAAATTGATTGAGAATGCTTTGCCATCCTTGTTCTTGCATTTCCAAAGCATTAATCATTTCTGGTTCGAAACGTTTGAAAACCTCAGTAGTATTTTCATCTACTTTATGAAAAAACACTTCTACTTTCCTGCCGTCTTCTATATGATATTCAATTTTCTGAAACGGAATAATCTCTGTATACGTTCCATGAAAAACAAAACTTGCCGACTTGTCTTTGGCAGCCATAGTGTAGAAAAATTCTCCCCCAATTTCTAAGTTGTTTTCAGCTTTCGGACAGTGCCAACTTTCGTGTGCAAAATTCCAATTCACAATATGTTCAGCTTCGGTAAAAAACGCCCAAACCTTTTCTATTGGCGCATTGATGGTGACATTTACAATAAGTGGTTCCATTTCCATTTATTTTAAATTAAAAAAAGCGCACTAAAAAGTGCGCTTACACAAAAAATTTAAATTTATTTTACAGCTTCTAAAGCTGCTGCATAATTAGGCTCTTGAGCTATTTCTGGAACTTGCTCAGTATATTTTACAATTCCGTTTTCATCTAAAACCACTACTGCTCTACTTAACAAACCTTTAAGCGGAGAGTCAGCAATCGTTAAACCATAAGTCTCGCCAAAATTTCCTCTGAAGTCAGAAAGATTCATTACATTTTGAAGTCCTTCTGAAGCACAAAATCTTCCTAAAGCGAATGGTAAATCTTTAGAAACATTTACCACAACTGTATTATCTAAAGCAGATGCTTCTTCATTAAATTTTCTAGCAGAAGCAGCGCAAACTCCTGTATCGATACTCGGGAAAATATTAAGTACTACTTTTTTACCAGCAAAATCAGATAATGTTTTTTCTGATAAATCTTCTGCAACCAATGTAAAATCTGGTGCTACAGTTCCTAGTTCTGGTAAATTTCCTGAAGTGTGAATTTCGTTTCCTTGTAATGTAATATTTGCCATTTTTTTATTTTTTATACTTTGTCAAAGATATAGTTTTTACCCATAATAAATAAAAGGAATTATAAATTTATGTATTTCATATTTTCTATAAAAATCACTAAATTTGCTAACTTCTTAATTTTAAACAATTAAAAACTCAGAAATATAATGTCTAACAATTCAACAATCATCTATACGTATACAGATGAAGCGCCAATGTTGGCAACTCACTCATTATTACCAATCATTCAAAAATATGCTTCTACTGCTGGAATTAATGTAGAATCTAGAGACATTTCTTTGGCTGGAAGAATTTTGGCAAATTTCCCAGAATATTTAACAGAAGAACAAAAAACTGCAGACGCACTTGCAGAATTAGGAGAATTAGCGACTAAACCAGAAGCTAACATCATTAAATTACCCAATATTTCTGCTTCTGTTCCGCAACTAGAAGAAGCGATTGCAGAATTACAAAAACACGGTTATGCAGTACCTAATTATCCTGCCGAACCAAAAACTGAAGAAGAAACTGCTATCAATAAAAAATATGCTAAAGTTTTAGGAAGTGCAGTAAATCCTGTTTTAAGAGAAGGAAACTCAGACAGAAGAGCGCCTAAAGCTGTTAAAAATTACGCAAAAGCAAATCCTCACAGAATGGGGGCTTGGACTGCAGATTCTAAAACTTCTGTTGCTCACATGAATAATGGAGATTTCTACGGTACTGAAAACTCTACCACTGTAGAAAACGAATGCAAATACAGAATTGTATTCTACGGAAATGATGGTTCATCTAAAGTTTTGAAAGATTTTGCTCCTTTAAAAGCTGGTGAAGTTATCGATTCTTCTGTGATGAATATTTCTGCACTAAAATCTTTTGTAAAAGAAGCCATCAACGAAGCTAAAGAAAAAAACGTATTGCTTTCTGCACACTTGAAAGCTACGATGATGAAGGTTTCTGACCCAATTATCTTCGGAGCTGTAGTTGAAACTTATTTTGCTGATGTTTTTGAAAAATATGCTGCAACTTTCAATGAATTAGACATTAATCCTAACTTTGGTTTAGCTACCCTTTTCGAAAAAATTGCTGGTCATACTCAAGAAGCTGAAATTAAAGCAGATATTGAAAAAACGATTGAAAACGGACCAAGAATTGCGATGGTAAATTCTGATAAAGGCATTACCAATTTCCATGTTTCTTCAGATGTAATTGTAGATGCTTCTATGGCTGCTTTAGTAAGAGGTGGCGGTAAAATGTGGAACAAAGAAGGAAAAGAAGAAGATACCGTTTGTATTATTCCAGATAGAACTTACGCTGGTTTCTATGATGCAATAGTAGAAGAAATGAAACAAAACGGCGCAATAGACCCAACTACTTTCGGAACGGTTCCAAACGTAGGTTTAATGGCTCAAAAAGCTGAAGAATACGGTTCTCACGATAAAACTTTCCAAATTTCTGGAGAAGGAACGGTAAAAATTGAAAACGAAAACGGAACTACCCTTTTAGAACAAAACGTTCAGAATGGTGATATTTTCAGAATGTGCCAAACCAAAGACGCTCCAATCCAAGACTGGGTAAAACTAGCGGTAAATAGAGCGAGACTTTCTAACACTCCCGCTATTTTCTGGTTAGACAAAGGAAGAGCTCACGATGCACAAATCATCAAAAAAGTAGAAAAATATCTTCAAAATTACGATTTAACGGGTCTTGACATCAGAATTATGGATGTAAAAGATGCGATGCTTGAAACTTTAAAAAGAGGTAGAGAAGGCAAAGACACAATTTCTGTTTCTGGAAACGTTTTAAGAGACTATTTAACCGATATGTTCCCAATTTTAGAGCTTGGAACTTCTGCAAAAATGCTTTCTATCGTTCCATTGATGAACGGTGGTGGTTTATTTGAAACTGGAGCTGGTGGTTCTGCGCCAAAACACATTCAACAATTCTTAGAAGAAGGTTATTTAAGATGGGATTCTCTAGGTGAATTCTTAGCCTTACAAGCGAGTTTAGAGCACCTTTCTCAGACTCAAAACAATCCTAAAGCGCAAGTTCTAGCAGATGCTCTTGATGAAGCGAATGCTAAATTCTTAGCAACAGATAAATCTCCTGCAAGAAAAGTGGGCGGAATAGACAACAGAGGTTCTCACTTCTACCTGGCTATGTATTGGGCTGAAGCTTTGGCAAATCAAACTGCAGATGCTGAATTAGCAGCTACTTTTGCTCCAATTGCTCAATCAATGCAAGAAAACGAAGCAAAAATTAACGAAGAATTGATTGGAGCGCAAGGAAAATCACAAGACATCGGTGGTTATTACCAACCAGATTCTACGAAAACCTATGCAGCCATGAGAGCTTCTGCTACATTAAATGCAATTGTAGATTCTTTATAAAATTCTAAAATTTAGATTTTAAATCATAAAAAAACCTCCCGAAAATTTCGGGAGGTTTTTATTTTAAACAGTTGCGGCTGTAGTTGCTGCGCTTCCGTCATCTTGAGAACTAAAATAATTGACTACATGAATAATACTAAGCAAAGTAAGCTCATCTAATTCTTCTTCTAAAGCAATTTCATAGTGGAATTTAAAATCTTTCCATTTAAAATTTCTTTTCAGATGAAAGTACACTTTTTCGTTTTCGTCTTTCATGACCAAAATATTGCTGTACCATTTTTCTTTTTTGATGATGAAATGTTTTTCGCCATCTTGTAAACTGGTCATGATGATATTTCCTTTCCAATCCATTTTAAATTTCAGTAAAACCCTTTCATATTCGGTAACTTCTACGGAAGTTGTCCAAAAACCTTTGGTATCAGTTTTAAAAATTTTTGAACCGATATGAATTTCCGCCTTGGTAGAATACCATTTTGGATAGATTAATTCACCTAAAATTTCTTGATTTTCGTTTTCAAGAATAAAATTTCTAGAATTTTGTGATGTTGCGGTGTAGGTTTTCATGTTAATTCTTTTAAAACATTTTCTATTTTCTTAATATATTTTCCGTAATAATTTTCAAACCACCATACACCAATTCCTATAACTAAAGCTACTATTGAAAAGAAGACAATAAACGGAGCATAGTGCATTATAAGATCTTCATATTTAAAAAAATCATGTTTACCTAAAAACAAAAATAACATCCCCATAAAAAAAGGAATACTACTCACATAGTAAGACTGATATAATTCTTTTAAAGTTCTTAATTCAAACTTAATCTCTAATAAATTATTTAATGTATCAATTGAATAATCTTTTGTTTTTATATAAAATAGATAAAACTTAAAAGTGAAAAAAAATATTATAAAAAAAAACACCATCATCATTGTCCATCTTAAAAAAGGATTTTCACTAAAAACTTTTGAAAGAGGAATCAGTAAAATTAGACTAAAAATATTTAACCATATTTCCATTTTCATATTCTTCCTAATCTTCTGGAGTGGATTGTTTATTTTATGCTGATGTTCTAGCGAAATTTCCGGTGTAGAAACTTCTTCGTTTTGCCATTGTTCTTGTAATTTATCAAAATTCATAGCCGTAATTTTTAATAATTTGTTGTAATTTTTCTTTGGTTCGGTTGAGTTTTACACGTGCGTTAACTTCTGTAATCCCAAGATTGGTGGCGATTTCTTTATGACTTTGGCCTTCTAGAAATAAAAAAATCAGCGCTTTTTCTACAGGATTGAGTTCATGAACTGCTTTATAAAAAAATTCTAATTGTGTTTCTTTTTCGTTAGAATTTTCGTCTTGTACGTCTATATTTTCGGTTAAATAAGCATTATCGGTTTTCTTTTTTTCTTTGTTAAGAAAAGTAAGTGCTGTATTGATGCTTACTCTGTATAGCCATGTAGAAAACTGACTTTTGCCTTCGAAATTTTGATAAGATTTCCAGAGTTGAAAAATGATTTCTTGAAACAAATCTTCTCTATCTTCCTTACCATCTACGTACATTTTAGAAATTTTGAAAATCATTCCTTTATGACTTTCTATTTTTTCTAAAAATTCTGATTCTAAAGTTTTCATTAATTAGCGTTTCTATGGAGTTAGTAAAGAAGTTGTAAAAATGTTACAAAAAAAAATTACTACCAATGTACTAAAATAAAAAAACGGGCAATATTGCCCGTTTAAATAGTAATAAAAAACAAAAAAATTTATTTCAAATCAAATCTATCTGCATTCATGACCTTCGTCCAAACTTTGATGAAATCATTTACGAATTTCTCTTTGTTGTCATCTTGCGCATATACTTCTGCATAAGATCTTAAGATAGAATTAGAGCCAAACACTAAATCTACTCTTGTTGCAGTGAATTTAGTAGCGCCAGATTTTCTATCTACAATATTGTATAGATTTTCTGCAACTGGCTCCCATTTGAAGTTCATGTCTGTAAGATTTACAAAGAAATCATTGGTCAAAACTCCTACTTTATCGGTAAATACACCATGCTGAGTTCCTCCGTAATTGGTTCCTAAAACTCTCATACCACCAATTAACACCGTCATTTCTGGAGCAGTAAGACCAAGTAATTGAGTTTTATCTAGCATCAGTTCTTCTGGAGTTACTACGTAGTCTTTTTTCAACCAGTTTCTGTATGCGTCATGTAAAGGTTCTAGCTCTTCGAAAGATTCTACATCTGTTTGTTCTTGTGTAGCATCTCCTCTTCCTGCTGCAAATGGAACTTTTACATCAAAACCTGCATCTTTAGCTGCTTGTTCTACTGCTGCACTTCCTCCAAGAACGATTAAATCTGCAATGCTTACTTTTTTATCTAAAGTTGACTGAATTTCTGTAAGTTTATTTAAGACTTTTTCTAATCTTGCCGGTTCGTTTCCTTCCCAGTTTTTCATAGGCTCTAGTCTAATTCTAGCACCATTTGCACCACCTCTGAAATCAGAACCACGGAAAGTTCTCGCAGAATCCCAAGCTGTATTGATGAGTTCTGTTCTGGTTAATCCAGAATTTAGAAGTTTAGTTTTTAATTCTTCGATTTCAGCATCAGAAAGCGTGTAATCTACTGTAGGAATTGGGTCTTGCCAAATTAAATCTTCGGCAGGAACATCTGCTCCTAAGTATCTAGATTTAGGACCTAAATCTCTGTGGGTTAATTTAAACCAAGCTCTTGCAAATACTTCTTGGAAATATGCTGGATCTTGGTGGAATTTCTCAGAAATTTTTCTGTATTCTGGGTCTACTTTTAGCGCCATATCCGCATCTGTCATCATAGGATTTCTACGAACATTAGGATTATGTGCATCTAGTGGTTTATCTTCCTCAGCAATGTTTACTGGTTCATATTGCCAAGCTCCAGCTGAACTCTTGGTTAATTGCCAATCATATTTTAACAATAATTCAAAATACTCATTGTCAAATCTTGTAGGATGAGTAGTCCAAGCTCCTTCAATGCCAGAAGTTACCGTATTACCAGCTGCACCTTTAGGATTCATCCATCCAAAACCTTGATTTTCTACTCCTCCTTCTTCTGGATCTGGGCCTAATGTAGAAGCATCACCGTTTCCGTGAGCTTTTCCTACAGTATGACCACCTGCTGTAAGTGCTACCGTTTCCTCGTCATTCATTGCCATTCTCTTGAATGTAATTCGCATATCTCTAGCAGTTTTCAATGGATCTGGATTACCATCTACTCCTTCTGGATTTACATAAATTAATCCCATCATTACCGCTGCTAAAGGATTTTCTAAATATCTTTCTCCAGAATAACGGCTTCCTTCGCTACCAGTTGGCGCTAACCATTCTTTTTCGCTTCCCCAATAAATATCTTTTTCTGGATGCCAAATATCTTCTCTACCACCTGCAAATCCAAAGGTTTTAAGTCCCATTGATTCATAAGCCATGTTTCCTGCTAGAATCATAAGATCTGCCCAAGAAAGCTTGTTTCCGTATTTTCTTTTGATTGGCCAAAGCAATCTTCTTGCTTTGTCTAAGTTAGCATTATCAGGCCAAGAATTAAGCGGTGCAAAACGTTGATTTCCTGTATTCGCTCCACCTCTTCCATCTGCAACTCTATACGTTCCAGCAGAATGCCAAGCCATTCTAATCATTAAACCACCATAGTGTCCCCAATCTGCAGGCCACCAATCTTGGCTTTCGGTCATTAAATTTTTTAAATCTTTTTTTACGGCTTCTAAATCTAATTTTTTAAATTCTTCCGCATAGTTGAATTCTTCTCCTAGAGGATTGGTTTTCTTGTCATGCTGATGAAGAATATCAAGATTTAAAGCTTTAGGCCACCAACTCATTACTGATTGGTCACTGCCTGTATTTGCGCCATGCATTACAGGGCATTTCCCTGAATTCCCCAATGACATTCCTGCCACTGGAATTGGGTTTTCTTCATTTTTACTGTGAATAGTTTCTCCTTGATGAGGGTTGTTTTCTTTTGGTAATTCATGATGTGGAAATGGACATTTCCCTTGCTCTGATGTACTCATATTGATTATTTTTTGTCAAAATTAAAAGTTTAATGGTCTTGTAAAGTATAATTTCAATTCATTAAAAAAATTCGAGTTATAGATTTTGACAATCAAAAATAAAATTTCAATAAATTATAACTATTGATAATCTTTTTAAAAAATCTTATTTTTGAACAAATAAATTTATGAAAAAAATTGCATTCCTCCTCTTAATTTTAACTCTAAATTCTTGTATTTCAGTAAAAAAGTACAATGAACGCCTTGAAAAGCCCATTTCCAGCGAAAAGCTAAAACAAGATATAGATTACGCCTATCTAAAACTTCAGAAACTTCACCCTACTCTATATACTTATATTCCCAAAGAGACATTAGATTATAAATTTGACAGTCTTAAAAACACGATTCAACAACCATTAAAGCCATTAGAATTTTATTTTAAACTCGCGCCTGTTGTTGCTGAAGTGAGACAAGGCCATTTAAGATTGGTTCCGCCAGAGAAAAAAATTACCAAGAAGGAAATTAAAAAACTCAAAGAACAAAAAGGACTTCTGGGAAGGTTATCTTATTATGTAGAAAACGACAAACTTTATATAAAAGACAACCCAGAAAAAGTAGCTAATATCAAAAACGGTTCAGAAATCATTGCCATTAACAATATAAAAACCGAAAAACTACTAAAAAAATACGAACCACTTATCACCAGTGATGGTTATAACACCACCTATCAAAAATATTCGATGGCGAAAAGATTTCCTACTTTTTTCACTGTAGAATATGGAATTATGGACAGTGTGAAAATAGATTTAAAATCCGAAAACACCCTTGACCAAAAAATAGTTACCCGAGAAAAAAAATCAAAAGAAGATAAAAAGAAGGAAAAAACCGATAAAAAACCTACAGAAGAAAAGAAAACCAAAGACTACAATCCTGTGACCAAAAGTTTCAATAGAAATTTGAAATTTTTAGAAAAAGACAGCAGTGTAGCGTACATCAAAATCAAAACATTCTCAGGAACTTATTCTCAAAAATTTTACCGAGAAACTTTTCGAGAAATCAAAAAGGCCAAATCTAAGTACCTCATCTTAGACATCAGAGATAATTTGGGTGGTTCTCTTGCAGAAATCACGAATTTATACAGCTATTTGACAAAGGATAAGTTCAGATTCATCAATGATTTAGAAGTAGCCAATAGAACTTCCATTACTCATGCGGATTATTTCTCACACTTTCCGAATTATTTGAAACCGATTGCAGCAATTGGATATTTGGATTATAAATTAACCAGTTTATTGATGGTTCGTCACAAAAACGACAAATATTATCTAAAATCTCAGAACATTTTCACCCCGAAAAAGCCTAAAAAAGATGCTTTCGAAGGGGAAATTTATGTTCTCATCAACGGAAGCAGTTTTTCTGCATCTTCTATAATTTCTGCAAAATTAAAAAACGACAAGCGCGCCATGATTATAGGAGAAGAAACTGGTGGCGCCAATGATGGAACAGTTGCTGGAATATACAGTACTCAAAAACTGCCAAATTCTAAACTAAAATTGCCAATTGGTCTGTTTTTGGTTCAGCCCAATATAGAATTTACTCATACTATGAAAGGAGTTACTCCAGATGTAGAAATAAAACCTACTTTTCATCAAATTCTGGAACGAAAAGATGTAGAATTAGAATGGATTCTGAAAGATATTCAAAACAAAAAAACTTCTCTGCAATAGAGAAGTTTTTCTTTTTATGATTAAAATTCAAATATAAATCCGAAATAAGGAAGTGGCATATTTCGATCAGACTCTCCTACATCTAACAAATAATACTGTTGATCTTGTGGAGCATTAGGATTGGCAATAATTCCGTTATCCGAAGCATCTCTTTGCAGATTTACCACTGGCAAATTGCTGGCGTTTTTAGAGCCATATACATTCACTACATCCATATAAAATGTGAATTGCCATTTACTGAAAATCCATTTTTTCTCTGCTCTTATATCTAATTGATGCGCTACGTTTCCTCTCAAAGTATTTAATTGTGCAAAATTAGAAACTGGACCATTGGCAATGTTCCAAATATTAACCAAAGCACTTCTGTTTAAATCATAAGGCGTTTCTGGCAAACCAGATTGCAATCTAAATCTTGCACCTACATTCCAATTTCTATTAAAATATTTCCCTGTAGTTAAAGAAAGAATGTGTCTAGAATCCCAACTAGAAGGCAATAAATCTCCATTAGCATTAGAAAATTTAGAATTTCCGAAAGTATAGGCTACAATTCCGTAGAAATTGTTTAAAGTTCTTTTTTGAGCTAAAATTTCAAAACCGTAGGTTTCTCCAAAACCTCTAGAATCAACAGGCTCGTTTCCTACCACTCCGAAACCTCCACCTAAATTCGCTAGAGAAATCTGGTTTCTGAGTGAGAAAGGATAGTTTTTATATTTTTTATAGTAACCTTCTACGGTAATTCTTAAATTGTCTTTTCCATTAAATTCTAAACCACCCACTAAATGTGCATTTCTGATGTATTTTAAAGTATTTTCATTCACCAAAGCATCATTCAGTTTTAGTCCTAAACTCGTGTAAGCTGGAAGTTGATAGAAAATTCCTGTATTGAAATTAAACGCCCAATTTTCTGCAAATTTATAATTCAATGAAAATCTTGGAGAAAACTGTTCTAAAGGATTATCCGTTAAATCTGAGTAGTTGCTTGCATCTAATCTCGCACCTAGTGAAACTTGAACTTTATTTTCTAGAAATTTCTTCGCAGTTTGTAGATACAATCCATACTGAACAATGTTTAATTCAGAGTTAATTACATCATAATCTACCGAATTTTGATTGACTTGTTTCACGGTAGAATCATTGGTATACTTTGCGAAATTAATATTGGTTCCCGCACTGAATTGATAATCATTCCAACTGAAATTTCTGTCAATTCTCAATTTGTTTTCGGCTTCTCTAGACTGATAATTGTACAATAAATTATCCGGAGTTTCTATATTTCTGTAATATTTAATCGCTTGGTTATCCAGCATATTTCTACTCAAAGTAAATAACCAGTTTCCGTTTTCCACCAAATGTCTGTAACCAGCTCCAATCGTATAATTCCACTGTGGCGAATTCGGCAATCTGTCTATCAAAGTTAGATTATAAAGTGTTTTTTTAGCATCAAAATTATATTCAAATTGGTCTTTTGCTCCTAAACCTATGAAATACAATTCGTTACCAGATTTATATTTTTTAGACACTTTAAATGTTGCATCATAATAACTTGGTAAAAAAGGCAAACCAATTCCTTTAAAAAGCAACTGAAGATTAGATTTTCTTACAGAAAAAAGTCCGCTCCATGATTGGTCCTTGCTCAGCGGTCCATCCATCATCAATTGTAAATCATCCAGACCTACAATCGCTTTGTAGCCGAGTTTATCTTTTCTGGCTTGTTTTAAATTAAACTCAAAAAGCGAAGACAAAACCCCATTTCTCTTAGCAGGAAAAGCACCGCTGTAAAAATCTACATCTTTGATGAAGTCGACAGTGATAATTCCTCTTGGCCCACCACTTGCTCCTTGCGTTTGGAAGTGATTTATCACCGGAACTTCTATTCCATCGATATAAAATTTATTTTCTGCAGAACTTCCTCCACGGATAAAAAGGTCATTTCTGAAAGTTGCTGTACTTCCCACTCCTGGAAAACTTAAAATTGCTTTAGAAACATCACGGTTAGAACCTGCATTTTTTTGCACTTCTTCACTCGTAATATTTCTAAGGGAAATTGGGGATTCTGCTGAGGTTTTGTACACTTTTTTGGTAATCGTTACTTCTTTAATCTGAGTAGCGACTTTATTCAGCCCGATAGAAAAAGTAAGATTCTGATTAGGAACTACGTTGATATCATTCAAAAAGCCATCATCATAACCTTCTGCAGAAATTCGAAAATTATAGTTTCCTGAAGGAATTTCTGGAATTAAAACGCTTCCATTCCCAATGAAAATTTCATCTTTACCTCCTTGAATAGAAATGGTAGCCGAAAGTGGCTTTTTAGAAAATTCATCAAAAACCGAGATTGTAACACTTCCTACCTGTGCCAAAACTACTGTGGTCACTAATAAAAGTAAACTGGTAATTAATTTTTTATGCATCAAAATATATTTTTAGCAAAAATAAAACATTTGTTTAGAAAATACGATAAGAAATAGAAATGACGCTTTCTATAAGCGTCATTTCTCCTTAAAAACAACCATTATAAAAACTATGAAATTATGGAAGAATGACCTTGTCAATCACATGAATAATTCCATTAGAGCAAAATCAACTTGAGTACTATTTATAAGTAAATAAATAAATAAATAAATTTATTTAATCATTAAAAGCATTAAATTTCTCTTCAAAAATAGTAAATTAATTATCTAATTAAATATTTTTGGTATAGAATTTTACTATAATTGTTATTTATAAAAAACTCCCTTATGAAAAAGGGAGCTTTATATATTGAATATCTGAAATTTAATTTTTAAAATAATTTCATTTTAAGTTTAAAATAAACTTTCATCCACAAAATTCGGCAATGTCACCTTCAAATTCGGTTCTGCTTCCATTGCACGTTTTATGGCAAAAATTGCGCCTTCGTTTCTTGCCCAACTTCTTCGGGAAATTCCGTTATTTACATCCCAAAAAAGCATTGATTTTAATCTTCGGTCTGCATCTTCGGTTCCATCTAATAGCATTCCGAAACCGCCATTAATTACTTCTCCCCAACCAACTCCACCTCCATTGTGAATTGAAACCCAAGTTGCACCTCGGAAACTATCACCAATAACATTATGAATCGCCATATCTGCCGTAAAACGGCTCCCGTCATAAATATTAGAAGTTTCTCTATAAGGCGAATCTGTTCCCGAAACATCGTGATGGTCTCTACCCAAAACTACAGGTCCTATTTCTCCTTTTTTGATTGCTTTGTTAAAGGCTTCAGCAATTTTCATTCTTCCTTCTGCATCAGCGTAGAGAATTCTGGCTTGGCTTCCAACTACCAATTTATTTTCTTGAGCTCCACGAATCCAAGTAATATTATCTTGCATTTGTTGCTGAATTTCCACAGGAGAATTTTTCATTAATTCTTCTAAAACTTCACAAGCGATTTCATCGGTTTTTTGCAAATCTTCGGGTTTTCCGGAAGCACAAACCCAACGGAATGGTCCGAAACCGTAATCAAAACACATCGGTCCCATAATATCTTGAACATAACTTGGGAACTTGAACTCTCTACCTAAAGTTGGGTTTTCCGCTAAAACATCAGCTCCAGCTCTAGAACATTCAAGCAGAAAAGCGTTTCCATAATCAAAGAAATACGTTCCTTTTGAAGTGTGTTTATTGATTGCTGCTGCGTGTCTTCTTAAACTTTCCTGTACTTTTTCCTTAAATAATTGTGGATTTTCCGCCATCATCTTATTGGAATCTTCAAACGAAATTCCGACAGGATAATAACCTCCTGCCCAAGGATTGTGAAGCGATGTTTGGTCGCTTCCGATATCGATTTTTAGATTTTCTTGATCAAATTTCTCCCAAACTTCTACCACATTTCCGAGATAAGCCAAAGAAACAGTTTCTTCATTTTCCTGTGCTTTTCTCACTCTAGCAACCAGTTCATCTAAATTTTCATGAATTTCATCAACCCATTTTTGTTCGTGACGAATTTTGGTAATTTTAGGATTTACTTCTGCACAAACCGTAATACAACCCGCAATATTTCCCGCTTTTGGTTGAGCTCCAGACATTCCACCTAAACCAGAAGTCACAAAAAGTCCACCTTTTGGCGATTTTTTAATTTTTCTGAAAGCATTGAGAACGGTAATCGTAGTTCCATGCACAATTCCTTGCGGACCAATGTACATATAACTTCCCGCCGTCATTTGTCCATACTGAGAAACTCCCAAAGCATTAAATTTTTCCCAATCATCTGGTTTTGAATAATTAGGAATCACCATTCCATTCGTAACTACAACTCTTGGAGCATCTTTATGACTTGGAAACAACCCCATAGGATGACCTGAATACATTACCAAAGTCTGTTCATCCGTCATTTCTGATAAATATTTCATGGTCAAAAGATATTGAGCCCAATTTTGGAAAACCGCACCATTTCCACCGTAAGTTATCAATTCATGAGGATGTTGCGCCACAGCATAACTCAAATTATTTTGAATCATGAGCATGATAGATTTCGCCTGTAAAGATTTCCCTGGATATTCTGAAATCGGTCTTGCATACATATCGTAATCTGGACGAAAACGATACATGTAAATTCTACCATATTTCTCTAACTCTTCACGAAATTCTGGCAACAATTCTGCATGAAATTTCGGTTCGAAATAACGTAAAGCATTCTTTAGCGCTAACTTTTTTTCTTCTTCATTGAGAATTTCTTTACGTTTCGGAGCGTGATTAATTTGGGTTTCGTATGGTTTTGGTTGTGGAAGTTCGGTAGGAATTCCTTGTTGGATGAGTTGTTGGAAAGTCATCATAAAATTTGAAATTCAATCTGGTTTTAAAGATACTTTAATTTAAAAATATGAAACAAATTTCTTAAATTAATAAAAGCACTCTAGTTGAATAAATATTTATAATTTAGGTGTAAAATCATCAGGAAGCTTTATCATTAATTTACCTTTTTCAATGGAAAGTGGATTTACATTCTCTTGAAAGGCAATTATAATAGACACTTCATATTTACTCTTAGAAGTATTAATAAACTTATATTCTCTAATAATACTTTTACCAAAAAAAACGAATTCCTTTATTATTCATTTCTTTCATGAAATCAACATAATTTATTAATATTTTAGTTTTATTTGAGTACTCAAGATCTGAATAAAAATCTCCATAGTCTCTAAAATCATCAAATAATTCGCTTACTTTAATTTTATCTAAATCATTTTTTAATGAAGAAAAATCAAAAAAATAAAAATGCGAATTTTGAAGAATTACTTCAATATCACTTTGAGTTTTAATCTCATCAAGAAACTCAATATTATTTATGCTTTTTATGTACTCATGTAAATCCTTTTCAATAGCTGATTCAATCCACAATTCATGATTATCTTTAATACTTTCTATTATTTCAATAGTGAATGTTTCTGGAAATTCATCAATCAACTTATGATCATTTGCACATAATAAAATTAAGTTTTCATACTCATCATAATTCTTTAATTTCCGACTTCTTCCTCTAGGCCCATTCTCTTTTGATGAAACAATATGACATTCTTCGCCAACTATAAAATTTGCATTTTCTAATTCCATTTTGTGTACTAATGGATTTTTACATATTGCGCATCTATTACCTGATTTAGACCACAAAATCTTTCTTGTTTTAACAGAAATTGACATATCTAAAATCTTTTATACACTTCTTCAAAAGGCACTCTCATTCTATCGCCCCAAACTCCTTTTTCATCTCTTATTCCGCATGAAACAATCATGTTCACTTCTGCACCAAAAGGTAAATTGAGAATTTTTTTCACTCTTCTGCTGTCAAAACCTTCCATCGGACAAGTGTCATAACCTTCATTGCTCATCGCTAACATGAAGGTTTGCGCTGTCAAAGCACACGTTTTATGCACTACTATTCTCGCATCATTTTCTGAAACCTGATACGTAATTGGTCTGAAAATCCCAATCACATTGACTAAAATTTTTCTAAAAATGCCAAGAATTCCTAGAAATTTAGAATACAAAAACGGCATTACTTTTCCGTAATACATTTGCCAACGCTTGATTCGTTTTTCTTGTTTTTCGGTAGGCGTATTTTTCAAAACGTTTTGCGTTTCAAGTTCTGCCATTTTTTTGGCTCTTTTTCTGTGCAAATCTTGTCGCGTCACGAAAACCACCATTTGTTTTGCAGTAGTTGCTGCTTCCTGACTTAAACAAGCCACCGCCAATTTTTTCAAAATTTCTGGCTCAGTAACGTGGTAAAATTCCCACAATTGCATGTTAGAAGAATTGGGTGATAAAGTTGCCAATTCTATACAATGTTTCACCTTTTCTGCATCTATTTCTACATTTTGATAATGCCTTACAGAACGGCGGTAATGAACGATATCTTCAAAAGTTTTCATCATGTTTATTTATTTCTATCCTGCAACATCGGCACGAATTTATACGCTCCGAATTCTTCTTTTTCAAATTCCTTTTCAGAAATTTTGGTAAATCTATAGAGAATCTGTTCGTCTGTTTTTCCCATAGGAATCACCATTTTCCCTCCTATTTTAAGTTGCTTTAATAATTCTATCGGAAGAATTTCGGCACCGCAAGTCACCAAAATTTTATCAAAAGGTGCAAAAGTAGGCAAACCCAAAAATCCATCTCCAAAACTTTGAAATTTCGGACGAAGATGCATTTCACGCAGTTTTTTTTTGGCAAAATCGTGTAAATCTTTTTGTCTTTCTACGGTGTAAACAAAAGCATTCATGGTGACCAAAACCGCAGTTTGATAACCGCAACCTGTACCAATTTCAAGAATTTTTTCCTTTTCCTGAACTTCTAACAATTCGGTTTGTTCGGCAACAGTAGAAGGATGCGAAATGGTTTGGTTCGCCGCAATAGGAAATGCCCTGTCTTCATAAGCAAAATCCTCAAAAACACTTTCTAAAAAAAGATGACGTGGAACTTCGTTGATGGCTTTTAACACATTTTCATCTGAAATTCCAATTTTTTCGCGGAGGTATTCTACTAAAATTTTACGTTTTCCTTTATGTACAAATGAGTCCTGCATAAGAGTTGCGAGTTTCGGGATGCGAGTTTTGAGATAAGATTTTGATTAAAACAAAACTACTACAAAATGTTGGAGTTTACAAAAACTCGTCACTCTAATCTGGTAACTCGAACCAAATTTCTTATCTTTACCAAAACAAAATTTCTATGTTAAAGGCAGGTTTAGTAGGTGCTGGTCACCTTGGAAAAATTCACTTAAGACTTCTTAATCAATCAGATAAATATGAACTCGTAGGTTTTCACGACAAAGATGTAGAAAACGGAAAAAAACTAGAAGCAGAGTTCGGATACAAATATTTTGAAAATTTTGATGATTTATTGGCGGAAATAGACATGTTAGACATCGTTACTCCTACAGTTTATCATTACGATTACGCCATGAAAGCCATAGAAAAAGGGCTTCATTTTTTTATAGAAAAACCAGTAACCCAAACACTAAAACAAGCGGAAGAAATTCTCTATAAATGCAGAGAAAACGGCATAAAAGCACAGGTAGGTCACGTAGAAAGATATAATCCTGCGTTTATCGCTACCAAAGATTTCATTCAAAATCCTATGTTCATCGAAATTCACCGATTGGCAGAATTTAATCCAAGAGGAACAGATGTTTCGGTGGTTCTGGATTTGATGATTCACGACTTGGACATTTTGCTTTCTATTGTAAAATCTAAGGTGAAAAACATTCACGCAAGTGGAGTTTGCGTGGTTTCTAAAACACCGGATATTTGCAATGCGAGAATTGAGTTTGAAAATGGTTGCGTAGCGAATCTTACCACTTCTAGAATTTCGATGAAAGCGATGAGAAAATCTCGTTTCTTCCAACAAGATGCCTATATTTCTGTAGATTTTTTGGAGAAAAAAGCAGAAGTCATCAGAATGAAAGAAGCGCCAGAACATCCTACCGATTTTGACATGATTATCGAAAATGCAGATGGCGAAAAATCTCAAATTTTATTTGAATATCCTAACATTCAACCGAATAATGCTATTTTAGACGAGCTAAATTCTTTTGCTGATGCAATTAATGAAAACCGTGAAGTAGAAGTTTCATTAGAAGACGGAACAGAAGCGCTAAAAGTGGCTTTGGAGATTATGAAGTTGATTTCGTAAATTGAATGGATGATGGAAGTTTTTAAATCAAATAATAACATTTTTTGAACTCATATATGAAAAACATCGTTGTAATAGGAGCTGGAACCATGGGAAACGGAATTGCCCATACTTTTGCTCAAACTGGTTTTAAAGTAAATTTGGTAGATGTTTCACAGGAAGCATTAGATAAAGGAATTAAAACCATCACTACCAATTTAGACAGAATTATTGCAAAAGGTAACCTTACCGAAGAACAAAAAGCAGAAACTCTTGGAAATATTACTACTTTCACAGCGCTTTCTGATGCTTGCGGAAACGCAGATTTAATCGTAGAAGCGGCAACAGAAAACCAAGATTTGAAGTTGAAAATTTTCAAGCAAATGGATGAATTGGCGCCAGAAAATTGTATTCTCGCTACCAATACTTCATCTATTTCTATCACTAAAATTGCTTCGGCTACAAAGCGTCCTGAAAAAGTAATCGGAATGCACTTTATGAATCCTGTTCCGATTATGAAATTGGTAGAAATCATTAAAGGCTACTCTACTTCTAAAGAAACTTTTGATGCCATTTTTGAAATGTCTAAAACTTTAGGAAAAGTTCCTGTAGAAGTGAACGATTATCCTGGTTTTGTGGCGAATAGAATTCTTATGCCAATGATTAACGAAGCAATTGAAACCCTTTACAACGGAGTTGCTGGTGTAGAAGAAATTGATACCGTAATGAAATTGGGAATGGCTCATCCGATGGGACCGCTTCAGTTGGCAGATTTCATAGGATTAGACGTTTGTTTGGCAATTCTCAATGTTATGTATGACGGATTCAAAAATCCTAAATACGCTCCAAATCCACTATTAGTAAATATGGTCACTGCAGGAAAATTAGGCGTAAAATCTGGCGAAGGTTTCTACGACTATTCAGAATCTAAAAAAGCAGAAAAAGTAGCGAAAATGTTTGCGAAATAAACCTTAACCTAAATCCTTCTCCTAAAGGAGAAGGACTTTATTATGCGAAACCGAACTCAAGAACAATATTTAAAAATCTCAGTATTTGTCATTACTTTGGTGATGATTGTTTTGCGTTTTTTGCTCAACGAAAAAGGAAGAGTCACACCAGATTCTATCCGTTTTATGAGACAAGCGCACGTTTTTCCAGAAATCGACAACACTACTGCTCCACTGCTTTATCCTTTATTTATCAAAATTTTCACTGTGTTTACAGATGAATTTTGGTCAAGTAAAATTGTAGGAATATTGTGTTATCTTTTCATGGTGTTTTTCGCTTGGAAAAAGAAATTCTATTGGCGAGAAAGTCTTTTAGTTGGGGCTTTATTCTCTATGATTTCCTTGTTTGCAGCTACACTTAGCGAAACATTATTCTTGCCCTTTTTATTCGTATTTTTCTATGTGGCAAGAAATGTTTTATTGGAGAAATATTCTAAAATTCTGAGCGTTTTCTTATTGAGTCTATCCGTTATTTTGCTGTTTAACATTCGTTATAGCGGTTTGTTTTTCATGGGTGGATTATTTGCTTTCGGAGTGCTGAATTACAAGAAAAGTTTTGCGAAAATTTACATCATTTCGAGTATTATCGGATTCGCTTTTGTAGCAGGTTATAAATTCTTCTTTATTGATGTTTTTAACCAAAATTACGTCAATAAATTTCTAGAAATTGGCTTAAAACCCACTTCATTGCTCGTAAAAGAGTTCTTTTTAGCCATAGGAACGAGTTTCAATCCTTTCATACATATTCTCAATCCTAATGGTGGAATTCTGAATGTAGGAATTCTGGGAATTGGCTTTTTGAATATTGCATTTTTTACCTTTATTTTCATCAATAATAAACTTTCGGCAACAGAAAAGATGATGGTTTTCTTATCGGTTTTCGGAATGATTTGTTCGTTTTTGATTCAGTATTTTTATCAAACAGATGCTTTAGATTATCGTTTATTGGCGCCGTTTACTTTCGGAATTTGGCTGGTTTATTTCAAAAAACTTCATCAAATTTTCGGAAAATTGGTTTTTGCCATCGCTTTTTTAAGTTTAATGACAGGTTTTGTGTTCAGTTGGCTTTCCAGAGGTAATTATTTGGAAAACAGAAAACTAATGAAGGAATTTTTGGTTAAAGAAAATCTTATGGACAGTAAAATTTACTATTACCGACCAATTAAAGACGAAAATTTCAGCAGTTCTAAAATTTCTGAAATCATCAGCACCATCAACCCAAGAGTTTACATCACCGAAAAGCCTGAAGATTCTTTGAAAAAAGAAGTTTTAACAAAATTTAAGATAGAATCTAAAGTGAAAATGAACAAAAACAAATTTCAATAAATAAATTTCATTAACTTTGTACTTAAGAAATTAAAATTCTAAAAATATGAAACTCCCTAAATTTTTAATGGCAGATAATTCTGAATTTCCAGAAGATTTATTTGTAGTACACACAGAATACCCAAGATTCATCCTAAACGTAGAAGAAGAAGAGGTAGAATGGTTAGATGATCTAGAAGGTGACGACGAAGAAACCATCGCTAACGAAGCTACTCAAGTAGTAGAACAAGCATTCAAATGGTGCGACGAAGAGTTAGCTAAGTATGATGACGAAGAAGATGAAGACTAAATCATAAAAAAATCCTCGAAGTAATTTCGAGGATTCTTTTTTATTGTTTCTTAAATTTCAATAGCAATAAATTATCTTTATAAAGTTCTAAATAACCTTCATTTACTACATATTTATTCACTTGTTCTAACACTGTGAAATAACTTTGCTCCGTCATCATATTATCACAAGCCATTTTAGTAGCTCCTACATTTCCTACATCAAAAGTCCCATTTGAAGCGGTAATCACCACATCAGAAAAATAGTTATTGCAACCACCATTTCCTGTAATTCTCTTTCCTTCTATCACTAAAGTAGGTGCTTTCGCTCCTGAAAAATTATTATCTACCAAAGTCCATTTTGTATTGGCTACAGATTCTTGTTTAGAACCAATTTTAGAAATCGTAGCACATGAAATCACAGTTGTAGAAATCACAAGTGCCCAAAATATTTTTTTCATATTCTAAAAATTTATCTTTCAAATGTAAGAAAAAAGTCGAGATTTCTATTCTCATCTCGACTTAAATTTTTACTAAATTATCTTAATTCTGCGTTGAATTCTTTTTGGAAATTCTTAATCAGCGAGTTCATTACTTCTGTAATTTCTTTGTCTTCTAAAGTTTTTTCCTCGTTTAACAATTCGAAACTCATTGCGTAAGATTTCTTGCCTTCTGGTAAGTTTTTTCCTTCATAAACGTCGAATAGATTGATATTTTTAAGGAATTTAGATTTATTTTTTCTTGCCGAAGCATACAAATCTGCATAAGAAACATCTTTATCTACCAATAACGCTAAATCTCTTCTGATTTTATTGAATTTCGGAATATCTACGAATTTGAAATTATCTGTTTTTCTAAGCGCTTGACACGTTTCTAACTCAATTTCTGCATAGAAACAATCTTGGTCTATATCAAACTCTTTCAACAGTTTAGGAGATACTTTTCCTAACCTGGCAATGGTTTTTCCATTTGCTGTAATTTCTAAAGCATCACCGAATCTTTCATCTTCTAAAGATTTTTCTTCTGTAACTAGATTTAATCGATCAAGAAGTACTTTTACATAAGCTTTTAACATGTAAAAATCAGAGGCAGATTTTGGCATCAACCAGTTTTCTGCATACGTTCTACCAGTTGTAAGCAATGCTAATTGTTTTCTTTCTTCATACTTTTTTTCCCTTTGGTCAAGATACGCTTCGCTTGATTCGAACTTGTGATAAATTTTACCCAATTCGAAAAATTTGATGTCTGGATTTTTACGGTTGATATTGTATACTGCATTTCCTAAAAGCCCTTCTAATAAAGATTTTCTCATAAAAGCTAAATCTCCACTCAAAGGATTCAAGAGTTTTACAGCATTGGTTTCATCTTTTACGCTGGTTAATGAATTGTTCATCACTTCATTGAAACCATTGCTCTGAAGCGTTCTTGCCCAAGAATTTTCTAATTCATCCTGGTCATTTACACTTAGTTTTACTGGAGTAAATGCTATTTTTTGAGGTGCATCTACTTTATTATAGCCGTAAATTCTAAGAATTTCTTCTATTACGTCTATTTCTCTGGTAACATCTGCTCTATAAGCTGGAACAGACAATTCTAAACCATCTGGAATATCATTAAGAACAGAAATTTCTAGAGATTTTAAAATTTCTTTTACTTTTTCTCTGTGAATTTTAATTCCTAAAATTTTATCGAGTTGAGAATATCTAAAAATAACTTTAGTGTCTTCTATTTTTTTAGGATAAAATTCTAAAAGATTTCCTACTTTTTTACCACCTGCAATTTCTTCGATCATTTTGATGGCATGAGTAATCGTAGTTCTGGTATTGTTAGGGTCTACTCCACGTTCGAAACGGAAAGAAGCATCCGTATTTAAACCATGAGCTTTAGCCGCTTTTCTAATCGCTACAGGATTGAAATATGCAGATTCTAAGAAAATTGTGGTGGTAGATTCAGAAACGCCACTGTCATTTCCTCCGAAAACCCCACCAATACACATTGGCTTATTGTTTCCGTCTTTAATCATGATTTCTGAACCATTAAGCGTTCTTTCTACTCCATCAAGAGTTACAAACTTAGTTCCTGCATCATTTACGCCTACTTTTACTTTTTTACCAGCAATTTTATCTGCATCAAAAGCATGAAGTGGCTGACCAAAACCATGTAAAATATAATTGGTAATATCTACTACATTATTAATTGGCGAAAGACCAATCGCTTTTAATCTGTCTTTCAACCATTCTGGAGATTCTGAAATTTTTACATTTTCGATTACAGCACCAATATATCTTGGGCATAATGCATCATCTTCTACTTCTAGTTCAAAACCATGTTCTCCTTCTGTATTCACTAAAGCTGTAGAAACTTTCTCGAATTCAGATTTTAAACCATTGGTTGAAAGAAAAGCATGTAAATCTCTTGCTACACCATAGTGAGACATCGCGTCTGTTCTATTTGGTGTTAAGCCGATTTCGTAAACCTCATCATTGGTTAAATTAAAATATTTTGAAAAAGGTTCTCCTACTTGGTAGATTTCTTCGTCTAGAACCATAATTCCGCCGTGATCGTCTGAAAGTCCTAATTCATCTTCTGCACAAATCATTCCTTGAGATTTTTCTCCACGAATTTTTGCTTCTTTCATTTCGAAAGCACTTCCGTCTTTAGCATAAATTTTAGTACCAATTACAGCAACAGGAACGGTTTGACCAGCAGCAACATTAGGAGCGCCACAAACAATTTCTAAAATTTGGCCACCACCAATATCTACAGTAGTTTTTTTGAGTTTATCTGCATTAGGATGTTGTTCGCAAGTCAAAACTTTACCTACTACAATTCCTTCTAAACTGCCTTTTACAGATTCAAATTTTTCTATTCCTTCTACTTCAAGACCAATATCTGTAAGAAAAGCACCAATTTTATCTGTTGCTAAATCTGTTTTGATAAAGTCTTTTAACCAATTGTTTGAGATTTTCATTTTTTAAAAAGATTTGAGATTTGAGATTTGAGATTTGAGATATCAAAAAACAAATAACTTTTATAAGTTTGCAAATATCGTGATTTTTTGAGAGATTAGGAAATTTTAAATGTTCTTTTGTCTTGATACAAAAGAACCAAAAAATCAAGACTGCACTTTCTTCGGCTAAAATTAAATTAAAAATTCTAAAATCCTTGAAACTCGCGCCAATGCTTTATCATTTCTTGCTCAAACAGCAAGAATTTTTTAACGAATTTTTACTTTAATTTCTTAACGCCTACGAAACTGATGTCATTAAATTATTCTTCAAAAACATATTTATCTAACAATATAGTATTCCTACAACCTAATGTTGTTTCACCTGAAATTCTGCTTTTAAATTCTTTGTAGTGATTAAGTCTACATTTCAATGAACATCTAAATTTTTGAAAACAAAAAAAATACATCCAATCAAATTGACCATTTTCTTCTTTAAATCTAAATTTGTAGCCATATTCTGTTGAGTCAACTTTAGCCAAATAAATCTTTCCGTTAAATAAAATTTTTAAAATCATGTTAAACTATTTTTAATAATTAAACACAATAATACAACACACTATAACGAAAATATAATCTGCTAAAAATTAAAAAAGTCGTCTCGAAATTTCGGACGACTCTATTGATATCTTAACTTTTTACTTTTGCCTTTTTACTTGGCTCTTGTAAAAATATTACATTCCAATTACTGGCATAGAAAGCATTAAGATGTGTTCGTTTTCATCTAGACCGTCAACTGGCTCTACAATTCCTGGACGGTTTGGTTGAGACATTTTCATCGTGATATCTTCTGAACCTAAAACTGATAACATTTCTGTTAAAAATTTAGAACTGAAACCAATGTTGATGTCTTCACCTTTATAATCACAAGGAATATTCATATCTGCTTTGTTTGCGTATTCTGTATCTTCTGCATGAAGATGAAGAACGTTACCAGAAAGTTTAAATCTAACTTGGTTAGTAGATTTGTTTGATAAAATACTTGCTCTTCTGATAGAACTTAGCAATAAGTTTCTGTTCACCGTCAAAACATTCGGATTTTCTTTAGGAATTACTGCAGAATAATTAGGATATTTCCCGTCAATTAGTCTACAAATCCAAATATTCTCTCCGAAAGTGAATTTCGCCATATTTTCATTAAACTCGATGGTAACTTCGTCATTAGAATTTGACAAAATATTTTTGAAAATAGACAAAGGTTTCTTCGGCATGATAAATTCTACCGCTTCTTTATTGGTAACATCTGTTCTTTTGTACACCACTAATCTGTGAGAATCAGTAGATACGAAATTGGTTTCTTTTTCTGTAAATTGGAAAAGAACTCCGGTCATCACAGGTCTTAAAGAATCGTTGCTTGTTGCAAACAAGGTATTGCTTAGCGCATCTGCAAGAACTCCAGAAGCTAGCGTAACTTTTTGTGACGCATCAAATTCTGGTAATTCTGGATAATCTTCTGCATTATCTAGCGCTACTTCGTAATTGTCTTTTTCGTCTAAAATTTCTAAAAGACCACCTTCACCAGACTCAGAATCTTTTACTGAAAAAGTAAGCGGTTGGTCTCCAAAAGTTTTAATTAAATCTTGAAAAATTTTTGCAGGAACAGCAATTTTGCCTTGATCATCAGATTTTACAGCAAGAGAAGTAATAAGTGTGGTTTCGCCATCAGAAGCAGTTATTTTTAGAATTTCATTTTCTAATTCAAAAAGAAAATTTTCTAAAATGGGTCTTGACTGCGAACTAGAAATTACACCACTTACCACGTTAAGAGCTTTCTGTAATTCGCCACTTGCAACTATAAATTTCATAAATTAAAAAATTATTAAGTATACAAAGATACAATTTTGATAATAATAGACAAAGTCGAAAATCATTAAATTTTATTCAGTTTTCAACATTGAGAGAATATTGACTTTTCTGTAGTCATTTATTTTATGGTCAAAGATATCAGCAGAGTAATAAGTGATATTTACTTTTTTACCCACTAAATCTTGATATTTCTTTTCGAGTTCTATATTAGAATCTACATTAGAAATCCAATAAAATCTGGTTAAAATACCATTATCACCTTTTAAATAAAAAATAACGAAGGCATCTTTTTCTATTTTGGTAATTTCGCCATTCATAAATTCCTCTGAATTTTCTTGTGCAGAAGATTCTTGAGCATATTCATCAGCAAGACCAGACTGGTCTACAAAATTAATAAAAGTATCTGCACATTCTGAAACCATTAGTATACCTAATTTCTCGCCCAATTCTTCCATTTTAGACTCATTCGAAATATCTTTTGACAAATCAATACCATATTCTTTTTTGATTTGCTCTTTGTAAGGAGTAGAAACTTTTATGAAACACAAGCCTAATTGCATCTGCATCATTTCTTTAGATTTTTTCTCCAATTTTATTTCTCCAATGCATTTACAAGCATCTTGCGCTATTTTTTTCTTAAAATCTTCTTGAGAATAAGAGAACAATGAAAAGATGGAAAAGAAAAGAATAATAAGTTTTTTCATGGTTTTTAAAATGATTAATCCTTTGGTAAAAGTAACGAAATTTTTCTTTTTTAATGGGCATTTTCTATAAAAAAATCCCGAAAAAAGATTTTTTCTCGGGATTTAACAATTATAATTTAAATTGATAGGTAAAACCTAGATGAAACCACCTTCCAGGCATTTCTACCAGAGAAGTTTCAGTGTATTTTACATTTGTAATGTTATTCACCAAAACGTAAAGATTAAGTTGGTTTACAGTATAGTTTAATTTATTGTCTAATAGATTATAACTTCCTAGAGAAACTCTATCATTATGTCTGTAAATCAATTCATTCGAAAAATTCCCGAATTTATTTCTCAATTTGGCTACCAACTGATGTTTTAAATTGTCTAAAGAATATCTAGAAACAATATTGCTGGCTAATCTTTGATTATCTATATACGTATAACCCACAGAAGTTCCAATCCATGAAGCAAACTGATAATCTGCTTCTAATTCCACACCTTTGGTTTCAATTTTCCCGATGTTTTGCGCAGTCCAAGGTGAAGTTGGCGTAGCTTTTTGCCAATCAATAGCATTATCAGATTTTCTCCAAAATGCAGATGCTTTGAGCAAAGTTTTATTGGTTTTGAAAATATAACCGAACTCTCCTGTTAATGCTTCTTCTGCAACCAAATTTGCATTTCCTTGTTCTGAAGGACTTACGTAATACAAATCGGTGTAAGTAGGAATTCTATTCACTTTAGAAAAATTACCGAAAAATTTAGAATTTCCGTTGGTAAAACTTGCATCAATTCCTGGATAAAAATAGGTTTTATCATTGCTAAAACTCGTGAAAGAAATTCCCGGAGTAATGTTTAATTTTTCACCAAAAAACGACAGATGATGCTCTAGAAAAGCATTGGTAACAGTTCTTTCTCTGCTTCCTAATCGGTTACTTTCTAGAAATTCTTTTCTAACATCTACTCCCAATCCTGTAATTCCCAGTTCTGATTTGTAATTTACATTTGCATCAATTCCTACATTATTCCCAATGTGCATATTTCTGTAAGCTGCAGGATTATTTCTATTGAATAAATACATATCTTGTGCTCTTCTCCAATACAAACGCGTTGCAAAACCTAGATTTTCGTTCACTTTTTTCTCTAGAGAAGCTGCCACTAAAGAAGTTTGAACTTCTTCATATTGATCTTTGAAAGCTGGCGAAGCATAAAAACCATTGGCTCCGAACTTTTTTTCTTGAATTCCAGCTTGAAATTTCACATTCCCGTTTTCTATATCAAATTGATTTTGATACCAGATATTTTTAATTTTATAATCGGTATTGTATCGATAACCATCTGATTCTGTATTATTAACCTGAATAAAATTTCTAAATTTTTCGCCCCCGAAATTCGCAGCAACTCCGAAACCATGCGTAGAAAAATCCCCAACTTCACCATTAATTGTTAGGTTGTTTTCTGCAGAAACTTTAGTTACAACATTTACTACACCAGCATAAGCTCCTTGTCCGTATCTTCTTGCAGCAGGACCTTTTAAGATTTCAATTTTTTCTACAGAAGCCAAATCAAACGGAAAATTCATGGTATTGTGACCAGTTTGCGCATCATTCATTCTTACACCATTAACCAAAACCAAAACTTGTTCAAAAGAACTTCCTCTGAGAGAAATATCGGTCTGAACGCCATTTGCACCACGTTTTCTGATATCTGCACCTGTATAATAGGCAATTACTTCTTCAATGCTTTGAGCGGGACTATTCTGAATTTCAGATTTTGTAATAACTGTGATATTTACATTAGATTTTTTGAAAGGCATATTCACCAGTTTACCAGTTAATTCTACCTCATCAATTGTTCTTTCTTGCGCATGAACACTTACGAAAAGTGCCAACAGAGCTGCGCTTAAAATTGTTTTTTTCATATTTTAATTTTTCATAAAAAATCGGCCAAATTTATATGAAAAATTTAGAGTAAAAAAATTAAAATTCTTAAAATTTTTTACAAATAAAAAAGTACACAAAAAATATCTTGTCCTTTATAGTTGCTAGATAAATCCTCTAGCTATCTCATTTTCATCAAATGTGTAATTAGGTGATTAATGAATTTTTTCATAATTACTTTTTTTAATTACAATTTGAACTACAAATATTGCATTTTTTTTGAATTTTCAAATTATTTCATGTTAAATTTTACAAGTTTTATCCTTAATTGTCCTTTCAAAATTTGGTAATTTTTCCGTAATTTTGCTCTTCTTCAATTCATTATGACTACAACTCAAGAAATCGATATCAAAAAACATCTTTTCGTAAAAAACGCACATCTTAATAATCTCAAAAACATAGATGTACTGATTCCGAAAAACAAACTCATCGTGATTACTGGTGTTTCAGGAAGCGGAAAATCTTCGCTTGCTTTTGACACTATTTATGCGGAAGGACAGAGACGTTATGTAGAATCTTTGAGTTCTTACGCGCGACAGTTTCTTGGTAAATTAGAAAAACCAAAAATTGACGACATCAAAGGTTTAGCACCTTCTATTGCCATTCAGCAGAAGGTAATTTCTAGCAATCCTCGTTCTACAGTAGGAACTTCTACCGAAATTTATGATTATCTGAAACTCCTTTTTGCCAGAGTTGGCAGAACCTACTCTCCTATTTCTGGAGACGAAGTGAAAAAAGATTCGGTGACAGATGTGATCGATTATATCGCTAAAAATGAAGGAAAAACCTTTCTTCTAAGAGCGCCACTTCTTTTTGAAGTCAAAAAATTCAAAGAACAACTCAAAACATTAAAAGTTGCAGGTTTTACAAGATTAGAAATCAATGGAAACCTTGCCAATATTGAAGATTTAGAAAGTTTTGGTTTCGTTCCAGAAGAATCGATGGAAATTCATCTCGTGATTGATAGATTTTCTTATGACAATGACGAACATTTCCTTCAAAGATTGGCAGATTCTGTTCAAATGGCGTTTTATGAAGGTCACGGAACTTGCTCTTTGAAAGAAGTTGAAACCGAAAACGTAAAAGAATTTTCTAATAAATTTGAATTGGATGGAATCACGTTTAACGAACCGAATGTTCATTTTTTCAGTTTTAATAATCCTTATGGCGCTTGTCCAGAATGTGAAGGTTACGGAAAAGTTATCGGCATAGATGAAGATTTAGTCATTCCGAATAAAAATTTGTCGGTTTTTGAAGATGCAGTTGCTTGTTGGAAAGGAGAATCTATGAGCGAATGGAAAAGAGATTTCATTAAAAAAGCAAAAGATTTCCCTATTCATAAGCCTTATCATCAATTAACCAAAGAACAGAAAAACTATCTTTGGAGAGGTGATAAAACCAAAAACTTCCCGAGTATTGATAACTTTTTCAAAATGCTGGAAGAAAATCTGTACAAAATTCAGTACAGAGTCATGCTTTCCAGATACCGTGGAAAAACACTTTGTCCAACTTGTGAAGGAAAACGTCTTCGTCCAGAAACAGAATATGTAAAAATTGATGGTCACGATATTCAATCGTTGGTAGAAATTCCTTTGGATGAATTGTTACCATTGATGAAAAACCTGAAACTCAACCAACACGATGCGGAAATCGCCAAAAGATTAACCTACGAAATCAACACTCGTTTAGAATTTTTGAATAAAGTTGGATTGGGATATTTGACTTTAAACAGAACTTCTAATACGCTTTCTGGTGGTGAATCACAAAGAATTAATCTCGCAACTTCGCTCGGAAGTTCTTTGGTGGGAAGTATTTATATTCTTGATGAACCAAGTATTGGTCTGCATTCTAGAGACACCGAAAATTTAATTGAAGTTCTTAAAAATCTTCGAGATTTAGGAAATACCGTGATTGTGGTAGAACATGATGAAGACGTGATGAAAGCAGCGGATTACATTATAGACATCGGTCCAGAAGCTGGATTTTTAGGTGGGGAATTGGTTTTTGCAGGAAATTTCAAGGAATTGAAAAACGCAGATACTTTAACCTCGAAATATTTAACGGGAAGATTAGAAATAGAAGTTCCTAAAACCAGAAGAAAACCAAAAGAATTCATCAAAATAAAAGGAGCAAGACAAAATAATCTTAAAAATATAGATGTAGATGTTCCTTTGGAAGTTCTTACCGTAATTTCGGGAGTTTCTGGAAGTGGAAAATCTACTTTAATGAAAGAAATCCTTACGAATGCCATTCAAATTGAATTAGGAATGGGCGGTAAAAAAGCCGATTACGATTCGGTAGAATTTCCTAAAAAAGTGATTCAAAATATTGAATTGATAGACCAAAACCCAATCGGAAAATCGTCTCGTTCTAATCCTGTCACGTATTTGAAGGCTTATGACGACATCAGAGACCTTTTTGCAAAACAAAAATCTGCAAAAGTTCAAGGTTTGAAACCAAAGCATTTTTCTTTCAACGTAGATGGTGGAAGATGTGATGAATGCAAAGGAGAAGGCGTAATTACGGTTTCTATGCAGTTTATGGCAGACATTGAACTGGAATGTGAACATTGCCATGGAACCCGTTTCAAAGATGAAATTCTGGAAGTGAAATATGATGAAAAAAATATTTCGGATATTTTACACATGACTGTAGATGAAGCACTTGAATTTTTCTCTGAAAACCACGAAGAAAAAATTGTGACCAAACTAAAACCGCTTCAAGATGTAGGTTTAGGCTATCTTCAATTGGGGCAAAGTTCTTCTACACTTTCTGGTGGTGAAGCGCAAAGGGTAAAACTGGCTTCGTTTCTAGTAAAAGGTGCGACAACAGAAAAAACGCTTTTTGTTTTCGATGAACCAAGTACAGGATTGCATTTTCATGATATTAATAAACTTTTGAAATCGCTTCAGGCGTTAATTGGTTTAGGACATTCTGTGATTGTGATTGAACATCAACCAGATATTATTAAGTCTGCTGATTATATTATAGACATTGGTCCAGATGCAGGAAAACACGGCGGCGAAGTGGTTTTTGCTGGTACTCCAGAAGATTTGGCACAAGATAAATTCTCTAGAACAGCGAAGTTTGTTGCTGAAAAATTGTAATTGAATGCCTATTCTACCTTCCGAATATCAACCTAAAAAAATCTTCAGAAATGGAGATTTTTCTACGATTTACAGTGCTTTGTTTAGAAAAGTTACTGGTGTAACTCAACAAAGAGAAAGACTAGAACTTTCTGATGGCGATTTTCTGGATTTAGACTGGAGTTTTGCCAAAGAAAAAACTGACCGTTGTGTTATTTTATTTCACGGTTTAGAAGGTAGTGCACAAAGACATTATATGTTGGGAGCATCCAAAATTTTCAATGAAAACGGCTTTGATTGCTGTGCTGTAAACCACAGAGATTGTTCCGGAGAAAGCAATAGAGTTCATTATTCCTACCATTCTGGAAGAACCGATGATGTGCAAGAAGTGATAGAAAAGGTGCTTTCTAAAAACTATGAAAAAATCATTCTGAAAGGGTTTAGTCTTGGTGGAAATTTGTGTTTGAAATACGCTGGTGAAAGCAGAGACATTTCTGATAAAATAAAAGCGGTAATCGCTATTTCTACGCCCATAGATTTAAAAGGTTCTATGCACAAATTGACCTCTAGAAGAAATCGTTTGTATGCCGATAATTTCTTGAAAACCTTAAAAAAGAAAACCTTACTCAAGTGCAAAAGATTTCCAGAATTTTTGTCTGCAGCAGAAATCAAAAACATCAAAGATTTAAAGGAATTTGATGATGTTTACACATCGAAAGTTAATGGTTTTACAGACGCTTTTGATTATTATGAAAAATGCAGTTCCAAGCAGTTTTTAAAGAATATTAAAATTCCGACACTTCTTATCAATGCTAAAAACGACAGTTTTCTTTCTGAAAGTTGCTTTCCTAAAGAAGAAGCATTAGCCAATTCTTTTTTACATTTAGAGATTCCAGATTTTGGTGGGCATGTAGGATTTATGGAAGAAAAGAATGCTTTTTACACTGAAAAAAGAGCATTAGAATTTGCTCTGCAATATTTATAAACAAAAAAATTGTGCAGAACATGTGAATATTAACATTGCGTTAATACAGTGATTTAGAATAATTTGTAATTTTAATTCAGGAAAATAAAAGTTATGCATTTTTCTGTATCCAATTCACTAGAAATCATCATTAAATTTGAGATAAAAATTTAAGGGAAGCATCGTCGGCTTCCCTTTTCTTTTGGCTTTTAACTAAAAAAATGAGATGTCTTTATCTACTGAACCTGCTTCTAAAGAGTGGGTTCTTTTATATTTGTCTTCTTTAAATTTCGGCTAAAGCCTTATAAATTTATGATTAAAAAAAGCGGACTAAAGTCCGCTCCTATTGATAAAAATCAATGTTTTTATTGAATATATTTTCTTACTTTTAAATTCATAAATTTTGGCCTCATAGTTCAATGGATAGAATAGAAGTTTCCTAAACTTTAGATACAGGTTCGATTCCTGTTGAGGCTACTTTTTTAATTAAAAATATAGAATTGAAAATTGAAAATATTTCAATTATTTTTTATCTACTACAATTCTTTCTTTGCGATTGGCTAATTCCCAAGCGGTAGCAAAAACCAGTTGTGCTCTTTTTTGAAGTAATGGATAATCTATTTTCTCAGGATCATCTGTTGGTTGATGATAATCTTCGTGAATTCCGTCAAAGAAAAACGCTACAGGAATGCCGTGTTTCGCAAAATTATAATGGTCACTTCTGTAATATAATCTCATTGGGTCATTAGGATCATCATATTTATAGTTGAGTTCTAGATTTTGAGTCGCTTTATTGGCTGCTACATTTATTTTTTTCAATTCAGTAGAAAGCATATCAGAACCGATAACGTAGACATAGTTTTTGCCTTCGTTTTCTTTATCACTTCTACCAATCATGTCGATATTTAGGTTTGCCACGGTGTTCTTTAAATCAAATACTGGATTCTCGGAATAATATTTAGAACCCAATAAGCCGTGTTCTTCCCCAGTTACATGTAAGAAAAGAATGGAACGTTTAGGGCCTTTTCCTGATTTCTTTGCTTGTTGGAAAGCTTCTGCGATTTCCATTACCGCAACTGTTCCACTTCCGTCGTCATCTGCTCCATTGTACACTACTCCATTATTGGTTCCAACGTGGTCATAATGTGCAGAAATCACGATGATTTCTTCTGGTTTTTCTGTTCCTTCTATAAATGCCAGTATGTTTTCTGAGTCAGGAAGCTCTCCTCTTCTGCTTTTTAGTGCTTCTTTAGGTACTTTTTGATAATAACTCCCCAATGCTTTTGGATAAGAAACGCCTAAATTTTTATAGTAATCTATCATGTAAACGCCTGCTTTTTTTTGACCTTCAGAGCCGGTTTGTCGGCCTTCCATCTCGTCTGAAGCAATGACCATTAGGTTTTTCTTCAGTTCATCTGCTTTGATGGATTCATAGGCGGTTTTAAAAGCTTTTCCTTCGTAGGATAGGTTATTAGAAGCACAACTGTACAATACCAGTGATGCTACTATTGGAACAAAAATTCTTGTCAATTTCATTTTTTTATCATTTTTAATGAAGTAAAAATAGTTTTTTTTAGGAAATAAATACCGAAATCCCTTACAAAAGCTAAGATTAATCTTTGTTTTTCTGTATTTCTTAGTGATTTGATAATAGACTCTTCCCTTCTTATGAGATGAAGAAGATATAAGATTTACATTCTTCATCAGTACTTTTGTTATACTTGAACTATACTACAACTAAGCTATAACATAGCAGTTATGTTGGGATTCTTTGGTTAAGTGTAGGAGGATGCGTGATTTTTTATTGTATGTTCTTTTGACTTCGTCGAACCACTCCGTTAGGTTTGGCTTGAACCAAAAGAACCAAAAGTTGCCTCAACCATTTTATTATTTTCAAAGGAATCGGCGAACCGCTTCGCTAGGTTTCAAGTCTGGAAATCCTCAGCTAAAAATGTTTAGCCTTTTCTAAAAACTCTGAAACTCACTCGGCAGAATGCCGAGCTTAAACAGCAGACTTTTTTAACGAAAAAGCTAAACATTTTTTTAACGCTTGCGGTTTCCTAGGACATCAATCACAAGTCAATTTGTAATGAATTGAAGAATTTCTGCCCTTTCAATCTCTTTAATATTTAATGAGTTGTGAAGTCGTGAGTTATGAATTATGAATTAGAAGGTGATGAAGGTCACGGATTAAAAACAGCTCTATTAGATTAATCGCTGTCTCCATATCAAATTGGGTTTCTTTATGTATGAAATTACTTTCTTCAATAAAAACACCCCGTCATTCCGATGCTCGGAATGCCACCCCTCTGTAAGAGGGGAACTGACTCTATGTATTTTGGATTCGTGAACTTCGTTCGCAGACTTTTGGTCTTTGATTAGTCAACGGGATTCGTGAGGTTGTGAAGTTGTGAAATCGTAAAGTTGATGATTTGTAAAGTTGATGATTTGTAAAGTTGTGAAGTTGTTAAGTCGTAAAGTTGAAATATTTTGCTTTATGAAGAGATTCTTCACTGCGCTGTGCTTCGTTCAGAATGACAGGGTTCTGTTTTTTGCTCACGATTAGGAATCTAATTATTGGGGGGATTTTTTTTGAAACGCAAAGATTTTTTTTCTTGAATTGCTTTTTTAAGTGAGCTAAGTTGGCGAAATTCATTCGCTATGAAGCGATGTGGTGAAGGATGAAGGATGAGGGATGCGGGGTAAAGTCGATGAGTCGTGAAGGCGTAAGTTGTGAGTTATGAGTTATGAATTATGAGTTGTGAGTTATGAGTGCGGGGTAAAGTTGTGAAGTTGAAATATTTTGCTTTATGAAGAGATTCTTCACTGCGCTGTGCTTCGTTCAGAATGACAGGGTTATGTTTTTTGCTCACGATTAGGAATCTATATTATTGGGGGATTTTTTTTGAATCGCAAAGATTTTTTTTCTTGAATTGCTTTTTTAAGTAAGCAAAGTGGGAATTCTCTAGTGAATTGTTGAAACTTAAGTTTTAAATAATTTTTATTTATTTGGATTTTGTGATAGAGTGTTACATGGGTTTTACCTTCTTTTTCCTACCCCACCAAACTAAAAATCCTGTGATGGGTAAACTTGCACAAATCAAACTGGATATAAATGCCAAGATTTTTCCAAAAGTTCCCAAAATTGCCCCTACGTGAATGTCATAATTGGCCGCCACATATTTTTCTCCAAAATTTCTTTTTTCATAAGGACGGTTCATAAGAAGTTTCCCAGAATTTTCATCAAAAATCATTTCGCTGTAAATGTAGTATTTATCTTCTAAACCTCTTACATAAACGGTAAAATTTTCATGTTCATGATCGTCTAAATGCGGATGCCCTAAATCTATTGTATATGCTGAATAATTGGGATAATGCTGTTCAACCTGCAGTGCAATTTTATCTAAAGTCTGTGCACTTTTCATTTCGATCGGGTCTTTCGTTTTTATAAGTGAGAAATCAGGATATACCGTGTTACCTCCAGAAAAAATAAAATAAAAAAATGCTTGTATAAAAAAGAACGAATAAAAAAGGCCTGTCATTGCCACAATAAGAGCAATAAAAGATGCATAAAAGCCTAAAATACTGTGCAAATCGTAATTCTTTCGTTTCCAATTTTTAATATTTTTCCACTGAAACCAAAAGCGTTGTTTTCTGGCGGCTTTATTTCTTGGCCACCACAAAATAATGCCCGAAATTAGCATAAAAACAAAAATAAGAACCGGAATCCCAACCACATATTTCCCCCAATCTGATTTGAGTAAAAAACTCCAGTGAATGAATTTAACGATATTAAAAAATCCGTTTTTCTCGTCTTGAACGGAAAGAATCTTCCCTGTAAATGGATTAATATAAACAGTCTTATAAATTTGATATTCATCAAAATAATTCCAAGCATCAGGATTTCTTTCGTAATAGTAAAACTTGTAAGATTTGCTTTTATCAATGGGAATTTCTACCCAATGCAAGGGATATTTTTCAGGATTTTGTTCGTTTATTTTTTGTTCTAAAACCCGTAAAGGCAAAGTTGATTTTCCAGCAATATTTTGTTCTGAATGGTAGATAAAATCTTTTCTTAGAGCATATTGTATATCTTCTTTAAAAACATACAAAGCGCCAGTTATGCTTACGATAAATACAATAAGACCTGTGGAAAGTCCTAGCCATAGATGGAATTTACCCATCCATTTTTTGAAAAGAGATTTTTTATTTTTTAGGCGATGTTCGTGTCTATTATTCATTGCTTTTTATTAAAATCAAAAGTTAGCAGAAGAAATCTGCCAACTTTTGTGACCATTAAAACGTGATTTGAAAAAAACTTAAAAATTAAATCCTAAAGCTAAAGAAAGCGTTCTTAACCTTTGAGGGGTAACTGTACTCCAACCCGAATAATATTTAGTATTTCCAATATTATCGAGCTTTAAGGAAACACTATATTTTTCTGGATGATAGCCAATCATGGCATTGGCAATCGTATAACTAGGCAACTCGAAAGTTCCAATTCCTGTTCTGTTAAGTGTTTTATGTTCTGAAGCGTGATTAAAACCGAACCCTGCAACAAAGTTTCTAAAATTACCCTGTTGAATTTTATAGTTTGCCCAAAAATTAATTAAAGTTTCTGGTCCAGCTTCTTCGGGACGTAAACCGTTGTAAGTGGAATCTCCGCTTACCTGTTCACTCCTATTTTTACTGAATCCTGCAATGATATTAAGCCCTTTTATTGGATTCCCGACAGCACTTAATTCAAATCCTTTACTGAACACTTCACCCCCTTGTATGGAATTGTTCATATTATTAGGGTCTGCCATTATTTTGTTCGCTACTTTAATATCATAATAGCTTGCAGTTACAGAAAGTTTATTGTCAATAAGATTGGCTTTTGCCCCCACTTCCCATTGATTAGCTCTTTCAGGATTAAATATTTTTATAGTAGGGTTATTTCCGTTAGCATCGGTTACTTTTTGTGGCGTTAAATATTGGAATCCATTCATATAATTTGCAAAAAGAGATAGTTTGTTGAGAATCGGTTGATATACCAAACCAAATTTTGGAGAAAAGGTGGTTTGGCCATTCACTTCTTCAGTGGACCATTGTGTAGGTTTGCCGCTGAAATTATCCACGCGTAGACTTAACATTGCAGATAATTCTGGTAAGATGTTTAATACATTTGAGAAATAGGCACTCTTAATATTCATTTCTGCAGTTGCAGGAACAACTTTTGCGTCTAAAAGGGCTGCATCTGCCCCTTGCGAAGTCAGCGTGGAAGAATCAGTTTGATTTTTTAAGGAAACTGTTCCAAATGCTCTCCATTCAGAATCATTGTTTACCACCTTCGTGTTGAGATAATCCAAACCTACTACCAGACGATTTCTCATATTTCCAACATTGAAATCGCCAATAAAATTCTGTTGAATTCCGGTTGCCAATGTTTCACTATTGGATTTGGAAATAAATCGTGTAAATTCATCACCATTTGCACTATCCCACAAATATTGATAGTACCCCATTGCTTTGCTTGAACTGCTCGAAAATTGAGTCTGAGACGTCCATTTATTTGATAATTTGTATATCATTTGAGATTGCAAATTGAATGTTGGATTTTTGGTAGTAAGATTGTTACTGGTGTAGGATTTTTTATAATTTGTTTCAAAAATATCTATGGAATTAAAAGATAAGGGAGCGTATCTGCTCAAAAAAATCATTGGTGCATTGGCTGTTTCATTGCTTTTAAATTCGGTATTCACCAAAAAAGTCAATTTATCATTCACCACATATTTTAAAGAGGGTGCAATAAAAAAAGACTTATAAAATCCAGTATCTTGAAAAGAATTTTCAGTATGATAGGCAGAATTTAAGCGAAGAAAAAGCCCATTTTTGACAGGAGTATTTATGTCTATTGTTACCCTGTTCAGGGCGTTAGTCCCTGTAACATAATTTATTTCGCCTCCCAATTTATCATAAGGTTTTTTGGTTTGTAAATTGACCAAACCACCGTAGGAAACCAAATTTCCGCCGTACAAAGTACCCGAAGGACCTTTGACAACATCAATATTTTCGATATTAGCAGGGTCGAGACCACCATTGTTGAAGCTCGCCATACCATTTACCAATCTGGATTGTGTAGAAAAACCACGCATGGTGTAATATTCTGCGCCGTCTCCACCTCTGGAAGTACTTTCCCAAAGTCTTGTAATCCCTGTAGCATTGGTTAATACATTCTTAAAATTGGTGGAAACTTGGTCTTTCAGTATTGCCTTTGGAATACTATTATACACTTGAGGATTTTCAATATCCTTTAAATTGAGTTTAGAAACTGAAAAAGCATTTTCATTTTTATATTTCTTCGTGTGATTGATGATTACTTCAGTAATATTTTCCACTTTGGTAGTATCTACTTGTGCGTAGAACTGAGAAAATGAACTGAAGAGGACAATAGGTAAAGCGATTTTTCTCATACTTATTTAGAACGATTTTAAATAACAATGCAAATATATATATTATTTATAATTATTCTAAATAAATATAATGACATATATCATGAATTTTAAAATGATGAGGATGTGAAGTCGTGAATTATGAGTTATGAGGGATGAGGGATGAGTTATGAGGTATGAATTATGAATTAGAAGGTGATGAAGGTTACGGATTAAAAACACAATATTAGATTAATCTCTGTCTCCCTATCAAATTGGGGTTCTTTATGTGTGAAATTAATTTCTTCAATAAAAACACCCCGTCATTCCGATGCTCGGAATGCCACCCCTTTGTAAGATGGGAACTGACTCTATGTATTTTAGATTCGTGAACTTCGTTCGGAGACTTTTGGTCTTTGATTAGTTAACGGGATTCGTGAGGTTGTGAAATAGTAAAGTTGATGATTTGTAAAGTTGTGAAGTTGTTAAGTCGTAAAGTTGAAATATTTTGCTTTATGAAGAGATTCTTCACTATGCTACGCTTCGTTCAGAATGACAGGGTTATGTATTTTAATCATTATTAGAAATCTGTTTCAATGGGAGAATTATTTTTGAATCGCAAAGATTTTTTTTCTTGAATTGCTTTTTTAAGTAAGCTAAGTTGGCGAAATTCATTCGCTTTGAAGCTTTATGGGAATTGTTATTTAAACAGACTTTTTTCTATCGCAAAGTTCACGGAGATGTGGTGAAATGATTGCATTTTTGAGAGCTCTGAGGAACATCGGAAATGTTCTGGGAAGGTCACGGATATTCGGTTGGCAGGTGTAGAAAAACTTTTTCCTTGATGAAAAGATTCTTCACTACGCTACGCTTCGTTCAGAATGACAGGGTTGTGTTTTTTGCTCGCGATTAGGAATCTATATTATTGGGGGGGGATTTTTTTGAATCGCAAAGATTTTTTTTCTTGAATTGCTTTTTTAAGTGAGCTAAGTGAGAATTCGCTATCGAATTGAGAAAGCTGTGTTTTAAATATTTTATTATATTTAAGTAATAACAAAGTAATAGTCACGGATTACAAATCCGCGACATCGGTGCTAAGTTGGCGAAATTCATTCGCTATGAAGCTTTATGGGAATTGTTATTTAAACAGGCTTATTTTCTATCACAAAGTTCACGGAGAGCAGGTGAAATGATGGCGTTTTTGAGGGCACTGAGGAACATCGGAGATGTTCTGGGAAGGTCACGGATTTTCGATTTGCAGGTGTAGAAAAACTTTTTCCTTGATGAAAAGATTCTTCACTACGCTGTGCTTCGTTCAGAATGACAGGGTTGTGTTTTTACTCATGATTAGAAATCTGTTTCAATGGGAGAATTATTTTTGAAACGCAAAGATTCTTATAATTGAATTACTTTTTTTTAAGTGAACAAAATGAGAATTCGCCAGCG
>NZ_JASMRM010000013.1:0-91735 GCF_041431305.1 Cloacibacterium sp. Arc13 | reverse complement strand
ATCGTAACAGAATTAATTCTGCTACGATTTAACTATATTTGAATTATTAACGAGTCAACCTTTTTTAGGACAACTCATATTGAAATATCAATTATTTTCCAGCTTTTAGAGCAGCTTCTACTGCTTTCATTTCTTGGAATTTAGCATCATTATGTGAAGTTTGATATAAACCTTTTAATAAAGATACAATTTCTACATCTTTAGGGTTAAGAGAATAAATTTTCTCTGCATAAGGAATAGCCTTGCTTAATTTAGCTCTTCTTTCACCTAATAATTTATTGAATACATCCATTTTTTTTGCTTTTCTAGCTGCATCAATTGCTTCTATTGCTTTATCATCTCCATTTACATAGATATTGAATACCATACCTTGTAGAGCTTCTACATAGTTAGGGTCAATTTCTAAAGATTTTTTGAAATATCCTTCTGCTTCAGCTAATTTACTTGGATCTTTACTTGCTAAAACTCCTAAATTATACCAAGAAACTTTATCGTTACGATTTTTAGTAACTTGATCTTTTAGATTAGCCATGAACTGATCCATTTTACCAGATTTATAATAAACAGTACCTTGCTGTTCTGTTAATTTACTACTTTTTGGAAATTTCACCAAACCTTTTTCAATCAATGCTAAAGCTGAGTCATAGTTTTGGTTTTCTATTTCTAAAGCTACAGCTGTTTCAAATAATTCTTGTTCAATACTTGGAGTGTTTTCTGTTTTAAAATCAGTATAATCTCCTGTTGCACCCATTTTTTTGTAAAGCTCAAAAGTGTTTTTATCTAGGTTTTCAATTGCACCTGTTTTTTTATTTTTTGCTTTATATTCCGTTTTTACACCAGTATAACCTTCATTAATTAACTCATTATAAACCTTAGCAGCTTCTACATTTTTTTGACCTTGAGCATAAGATACACCTGCATAATATTTATATAGTTTATCTTCACTACCTGCTGCTGCTAATAAATTATTTACTTCTAAGAATTTTTGACCTGCTACTTCATGGTTTTTTGCGTTATAAGCAGCCATAGCTTCTTCATTAGCTTTAGTCAAAAGTGGATTAATCTTTGCTCCAAGATTTCCTGCAAGTGTAGGTGCGTAAGTTTCTTCCTTAAGATTAGCCACTCCAGAAGCATCTGCTGCTTCTTTTCCTACATAATACACTTTTTGTTTTTCTGCATTTTTACCTACATAAATTTTAGTTTTGCCTAATGCAGAAATATGAGCTAAAACAGAAGCTCCTTCCGAAATTTTTCCTGAATTTAAAAGGCCAAGACCTTTAGCATAATAATATTGCTCTAAAATGGTAGGCTCTAACAGGTAAGTTTTACCACCTAAAATTGCATCTGCAGCACCAATCTGTGTATTTGCTGTAGCAGTATCATTTGCTTCGATTGCTTTGAAAGCAGCTGAAATTTCTTTTTTTTGTCCAAATGAAAAACCAAAGGCAATAACTGCTGCACTTAAAATTATTTTTTTCATAATGTAAAAATTAAATTTTTAAAAAAAGGACAAGTTTATGGCTTGTCCTCAATATAATACTATTCTTCTTCGTTCTTATTTAATGTATCTTCTTGAGATTCAAGAGGAACTTGATTCTGAGTTTCTTCGTCGTTATTCTCTACTGTCTCTTCAGTCTCTTCTTCTACTTCTTTGTCCATCATTACTTTTGCTACAGCAGCAATCTCGTCATTATTTTTCAAATTAATCATTCTTACTCCTTGAGTATTTCTACCCATTACTCTTAGGTCATCCATTCCCATTCTGATGGCAACTCCAGATTTATTGATAATCATCAAACCATCTTCATCTGTAACCGACTGAATCGCAATAAGATTTCCTGTTTTTTCAGTAATATTAAGGGTGATTACTCCTTTTCCACCTCTATTGGTAATTCTATAATCTTCTACTGCGGTACGTTTACCATATCCTTTCTCCGAAACGACCAATACCGTTTCATTTTGAATATCATTTACCACAATCATGCCAATTACCTCATCTCCGTCAGATAAATCTACACCACGAACTCCAATAGAACTTCTACCAACTGCTCTTACTTTTTCTTCTGGGAATCTAATACATTTACCACCTTTAGTCGCAATCATGATTTCAGAAGTTCCTGTAGTTAATTTAGCTTCTAATAATTGGTCATCTTCTCTAATTTCAATAGCGTTAATACCATTTACTCTAGGCCTAGAATATTGCTCAAGAGAAGTTTTCTTGATAATACCATTTTTAGTTACCATTACTACATACATAGAATTTACATAATCTACATCTTTTAGATCATTGGTTCTGATGTATGCTCTGATTTTATCATCGGGTTCTATGTTAATTAAATTCTGAACTGCTCTTCCTTTCGCTGTTTTAGAACCTTCAGGAATTTCGAAAACTCTTAACCAGAAACATTTTCCTTTTTCGGTGAAGAACATCATGTATTGGTGATTCGTTGCCGAAACAATGTATTCTAAGAAATCTGCATCTCTAGTGGTAGCAGCTTTGTTACCAACTCCACCTCTACTTTGAACTTTGTATTCAGAAAGTGGTGTTCTCTTAATGTAACCAGCGTGAGAAATTGTAAGAACTACTTTTTCGTCTGGAATTAAGTCTTCGATAGACATTTCTCCACCTGAGTAATCTATTTCTGAACGTCTTTCGTCACCGTATTTTTCTTTAATTTCTAGCAATTCATCTTTGATGATTTGGTATCTTCTTGGTTCGTTAGAAAGAATATCTTCTAAATCTTTAATTAAATCCATAATTTCTTCATATTCAGCTCTAATTTTGTCAAGCTCCATTCCTGTTAAACGAGCAAGACGTAAATCTAGAATCGCTTGAGCTTGAATTTCTGAAAGTTCAAATTCTGCAATTAATCCTTCTTTCGCTTCTTGTGGATTTGCAGAATGACGAATAATGGCAATGGCTTTATCAAGAGATTCTTGCGAACCAATTACTTTCATAAAACCTTCTAAAATATGCGCTCTTTCTTTCGCTTTTTTCAGCTCATATTCTGTTCTTCTCACAATCACTTCGTGACGGTGGTCTACGAAATGATGAATAATATCTTTAAGATTTAATTGTTCTGGTCTACCATGAACTAGAGCGATATTATTTACAGAGAAAGAAGTCTGTAAAGCAGTATATTTATACAATAAGTTAAGAACAACATTTGGAATCGCGTCATTCTTTAATTCATAAACTACTCTAAGACCGTTTCTGTCTGACTCATCTCTGATTTCATAAATTCCAGGAATTTTTTCATCTTTTACCAATTCTGCAGTTCTGGCAATCATCTCAGCTTTATTCACTTGGTAAGGAATTTCGGTAACGATGATGGCATTTCTATTGCCTATTTCCTCAAAACTTACTTTAGCACGAAGAACAATTCTTCCTCTTCCTGTATGGAAAGCATCTCTTACCCCTTCATAACCATAAATAATACCACCTGTTGGGAAATCTGGAGCAATAATATGCTTCATCAATTCATCTATGGTGATTTCTCTATTGTCAATATAAGCACAGATAGCATCTACAGCTTCAGATAAGTTGTGAGGCGCCATGTTGGTAGCCATACCTACAGCAATCCCCGAAGTTCCGTTTACTAAAAGATTAGGAATTTTGGTAGGAAGAACTTTTGGTTCAGTTAATGAATCATCAAAGTTATTTTGAAAATCTACCGTTTCTTTATCTAAATCAGAAAGAATTTCATCTGAAATTTTCTTTAATCTCGCTTCGGTGTAACGCATTGCAGCTGGTGGATCTCCGTCCATAGAACCGAAGTTACCTTGACCATCTACTTGCGGATAGCGCAAACTCCATGGTTGCGCCATTCTCACCATCGCATCATAAACCGAATAGTCTCCATGAGGGTGATATTTACCTAAAACATCCCCTACAATTCTTGCAGATTTTAAATATTTTCTGTTCGAAAAAACGCCCAAACCATACATCCCGTATAAAACTCTTCTGTGAACAGGTTTTAAGCCGTCTCTTACATCTGGTAACGCTCTGGAAACAATTACCGACATTGAGTAATCAATGTAAGAGGATTTCATTTCATCAACGATGTTGATAGGAATTAGTCTTTCTCCTTCTTTATGCATACTTTATTTTTTAATTATTTGAAAATCAGACTTATAACAAAATAAACTGATTTCTAAATTTTTCAATTTTAAATAACGCACGAATATACGAAAAAATGACGAAAAAATTGACGAAAATTCACAATTTGTTATCCACAAATAAGCTAATATTTATCATTTTTTGAAAACAAAATAAACCGCCAAAACTAAACAGATAAAAGCCGCTAAATGATTCCATTTAAACGATTCATTTTTAAAGAAAAAAACTGCAAATACGGTAAAAACAACCAATGTAACCACTTCTTGTATAATTTTCAACTGAAACAAGGTAAAAGGACCACCATTTTCTCTAAAACCAATTCTATTTGCAGGAACTTGAAAGATGTACTCAAACAAGGCAAATCCCCAACTGATGAGAATAACTGACCAAAGTACAGATTTTTTCATCCAACCCCATTCTTGAAATTTGAGATGACCATACCACGCAAATGTCATGAATATGTTAGAAACCAATAAAAGTAGAACGGTGAGAATTCCTTTTGTCATTTTTGAGTATTTTTGCAAAATAATTTCCAAAAATAAGAAAAATGAGCATTTTAAGCATAACATTCCATACCGTAGAAAGCCAATTGCAGAATTGGGAACAGCATTTAGAGAATGAATTGATAACTTTAGTTGAAAACTTTATAGACGTAGAAAAATACATTCTTTCTGAAGTAAATACCGAAATGCTTACCGAAGGCAAGAACACTAACCTCCTTCTCATCTTCGAAAGTGATGAAAAAAGACAAGAATTCACAGAAACTGAACTCTATAATCTTTCAGAAATAATCGCACAAAAATTCGGGGAAAGCGTGATGATTTTCAAAACAGAATTAAACGAAAAAAAATCCAGATTTTAAATAATCTGGATTTTTAGTTTTTATCAATATATACAATATTAACATTTATACCACACTTAAAAAAGCCATCGTATCAATATTATCTGCATAAGTATTGAGACTAGGATTTTGCGCTTCTCCAAAGTTTACAGAATTTTCTATCCCCAATTCTGGTTTTGCTACCACACACTGAATATTTGATTCATTTTCCACGAGAAAAGCGTGAACTTCTTCTACACTTTCGTATCTGCTGAAATTAAGCACAGAAAGTGGCGAAAATAGTGCGCTATCTTCTTTGAGCATTACAAAATTATTATCCCAAAAATTTTCTTGATTCAAGAGATAAACCGCTTTGTTATAATCATAGTTGTTAGCATACTTGTGATGATTAATCACGTCTTTAAAACCTAAAAAGTTTTCAAAAAGCCTGCTTAATTCATAATCTTTCGGCATAAGTAGTCTCGTTACATTTCTACAACCTAAACCAAAATATCTGAAAATATCTTCTGCCAATAGTTGCAATTCTTCATCAGTTTCATCTCCTTTAATTACCGCCACAGAAGTTCTGTTTTTTCTAATAATAGACAAAGTATCTTTAAAATAATATTCTAAATATCTCGCTGTATTATTACTTCCTGTAGCAATTACCGCATCATATTCTGTCAATCTTTCTACGATTTGAAATTCTAAATTCCACTCAGAAAATTTACCCCATTTTTTCAAAAAGAAAGGCAAAAGAAGTCTGTCTTTAGAAGAAAGCTTAATCAGCGGAATATGATTGCTCAGAATCACACACATCACATCATGAAAGCCTACCAAAGGAATATTTCCCGCCAAAATCAATCCTATTTTTTTAGATTGTTGAGAAACCTGATATTCTGCGAGCCAATTTTTTATATTTTCTTCGGTTAAAACATCTGCCCAATTTTTAAAACAAAACCTTATGTTTTCTTGTGTAAACCAAGGGTTTTCTACCTCGCTTCGTCTCATTAATGCAGCTAGTTCTTCCTCATCATGAGTATAATCAATTTCTGATTTTTGTAAAAATTGTTGAAGATAATGTCCTAATTTACTTAAACCCTGTATTTTGAGATCTTGTTTCATTTTATTTATTTAATCCTATTATTTTTGCACTTATTATTAAAAATTACCTCAAAAAAGATAAGTTTTACCATGCAAAACTTTTCCAAATCAACTGAAATTTACTAATTTTGTGCAAATTTAAAAAAAATACCTAGCAATGGCTATTATAATAACAGACGAATGTATTAATTGTGGAGCTTGCGAACCAGAATGCCCTAATAACGCGATTTATGAAGGAGCTGTAGATTGGAAAGCTTCAGACGGAACCAGTCTAAAAGGAACCGTAACTTTGAAATCAGGTTTAACAATGGATGCTAATGCACCTCAAAGACCTGTAAGTGATGATGTTTACTACATTGTTCCAGATAAGTGTACCGAATGTAAAGGTTTCCACGAAGAACCACAATGCGCGGCGGTTTGTCCGGTAGACTGTTGTGTTCCAGATGACAACCATGTAGAAACAGACGCAGAACTTTTAGGTAAAAAAGCATTTTTACACGGCGAATAAAAATTAAAAAAATCCCGCTTCATTCTGCATGAGCGGGATTTTTTGTTTCAATAAATTTACAATCATTCTCAATAAAAATATGAAAAAACATAATTTCAGTGCAGGACCTTGCATTCTCCCTCAGGAAGTTTTCCAAAAATCAGCAGAAGCGATTTTAGACTTTAACGGAATGGGACTTTCTATCTTAGAAATTTCTCACCGTAGCAAAGACTTTATCGCAGTAATGGACGAAGCCAGATCCATCGTAAAAAGATTAATGAATCTTAATGATGACTATGATGTATTATTTCTAGGTGGTGGCGCAAGTTTACAATTTGCGATGGTTCCTTTTAACTTGATGAAAGAAAACGGAAAAGCTGCCTATTTAGATTCTGGAAACTGGGCTGCCAATGCAATTAAAGAAGCAAAAAAATTAGGAACAGTAGATGTAATCGGTTCTTCTAAGGAAGAAAATTACTCTTTCATTCCAAAAATTGAAGAAGTAGGTGCAGAATATGATTATTTCCACTGCACTTCTAACAATACCATCTATGGAACTCAAATCAAAGATTTTCCAAAAGTAAATACGTTAATGGTTTCTGACATGAGCTCTGATATTTTCTCTAGAGTGATAGATTATTCTAAATTTGACCTAATCTATGCAGGTGCTCAAAAAAATATGGGACCAGCTGGAACGACTCTAGTGGTGGTAAAAAAAGAAATTCTAGGAAAATCAGGCAGAATTATTCCATCTTACTTAGACTACGCTCAACATGTAGCGAAAGAATCTATGTTTAATACGCCGCCAGTTTTTGCAGTTTACGCTTCACTACTTACCCTACAATGGTTAGAAAATAATGGCGGAATAGCTGCTGCCGAAGAAAGAAATATTGCTAAAGCGAAACTTCTTTACGATGAAATAGACAGAAATCCGTTATTCGAATGTTTCTGCGTTCCAGAACATAGAAGTTTAATGAATGTTTCATTCAAAATTACAGACGAATCTAAAAAAGAAGCTTTTGATAACGCTTGGAAAGCTGCTGGAATCAACGGATTAAATGGACACAGAAGTTTAGGTGGTTACAGAGCAAGTCTTTACAATGCATTACCAATAGAAAGCGTACAGGTTTTGGTAGATGTTATGAAATCTATTTAAAACCTAAAGAAAAATATGAAAATTTTAGCAAACGACGGTATTTCAAATTCTGGAGAAAAAGTTTTGAAAGAAGCTGGATTAAATCTTCTTGACAATAGAGTTTCTCAGGAACACCTCATTCCTTTTATCAATGAAAATCAAGTTGAAGTTTTATTGGTTAAAAACGCTACACAAGTAACCAAAGAACTTATAGACGCTTGTCCGAGTTTGAAAATCATAGGAAAAGGTGGCGAATCAATGGATAATATAGATGTAGAGTATGCCAAATCTAAAGGAATTCATGTCATTAATACTCCAAACGCTTTTGCTAAATCCGTTGCAGAATTGGTTTTTGCGCATTTTCTGACTTTGATTAGATTTTTGCACGATTCTAATAGAAATATGCCTTTAGAAGGTGATTCTAAATTTGCGTTTCTCAAAAAATCTTACGAAAAAGCAACAGAACTTTCAGGCAAAACGCTAGGAATTATTGGTTTTGGAAATATCGGAAAAGAAGTTGCCAAAATAGGAATTGGTCTTGGAATGAAAATTATTTTCTACACCAGAAAACCTAAAACAGATAACGTTTCTTTAGAATTTTTTGACGGAAGAACTATTGATTTTGAATTCACTTCTACCAATGATATGGAAGCGTTTCTAAAAGAGGCAGATTTCATCAGCATTAATACTTTGGAAACTACTGAATATATAATAGACACGCCAGAATTTGAAATGATGAAAGATGGCGTTTTCATTGTAAATACAGCAAAAGGTGGTGTAATCAATGAAGTAACACTCATAGATTATATAGAAAATAAAAAAGTTGCAGGAGCTGCTCTAGATGTTTTCGAAACCGAACCAAAACCAGAAATTCAGATTCTGATGAATCCTTCGCTTTCGCTTTCTCCGCATGTTGGTGGAAGCACTTTAGAAGCCCAAGAAAGAATAGGAACAGAATTAGCACAACAAATTATTGACTTACAAAAACTTATATAATTTAAAAATTTATTATATTCGCAAAATTTAAAAAATTAAACTATATAAAACCTCAAATTAATTAAACGTAGAACATGCCAGTTTTTAAACCATTTAGAGGAGTTAGACCGCACCCTGATTATATTGATAAATTCCCAACTCATCCTTTGGATAATTTTACGCAGGAAGAAATCAATAAAAAAGCGACGGAAGACTCTTCTTACATACAGATGATTAAACCATATGTATGCAGCAAATCGAAAGATGTTGATAGAAATCTACGAAAAGTAAGAAGCAATTACGAAGAAATGTTGGGTGACAATAAACTTCTTCAAGATAGCTCTTCTTATTATTTGTATGAACAAATTTTACCCAATAAATCTGTTTTTAGAGGATTATTAGGATTGACAAGTGTGGAAGATTTCTGGAACGGAAAAATCAAAAAACATGAATCTACCCTTACCTATAAAAAAGAAAAACTCGCTCATTATTTAGATAAAGTTTCCCTTCAAGCAGAACCCGTTCTTCTTACCTATCAAGCTAATTCTAAAATAGAATTACTGATGAACCACGAAGAAAAAAATGTTCCCATCATTAATCATACAGACGAAACTGGAGTAAGACACAAAGTGTGGAGAATAGACAATCGTCTAAAACTTCAGCAATTCAAAGAAGTAATAGACCAAATTGATTCTTTTTATGTAGCTGATGGTCACCACAGAATAGCTTCTGCAGCTTTATACGCTCAAAAACACAAAGAAAAAAACAAAAGACATAATGGCAATGAACCTTATAATTTTGTTTTCAGCTTTATTGTTTCTAGTCAATCGATTAAAATTAATGACTATAACAGAGTTGTAAAAGATTTAAACGGAAATTCTGAAGAAGAATTTTTACAAAAACTATCAGAGAACTTCCTTATCCACGAAAAAGGTGAAAACGCTTACTATCCTTCTCAGAAATTCCACATTTCTATGTATTTGGGTGGTAAATTTTATTCACTGCACGTAAAACATAATCTCAGAGATTTAGACCAAGGATTAGACAATGTAGACCATCATTTATTAGACAAATATATCTTCAAACCTATTCTCGGAATTAATGATTATGAGGAAGAAGAAAACAGCAAAATGAATTTTGTAAAAGGAAATTCTAATATTGAAGGAATTATCAAACTTAAAGAACAAGTAGATTCTGGCGATTATTCCGTTGGCTTTGGATTGTTTCCAGTAAGTTTTAATGACATTACAAAACTGGCGAATCAGAATTTGCAAATGCCTCCGAAATGTACTTACATAGAGCCAAAATTGGTTACGGCATTGTTAATGTACGACATGGATTGGTAATTTTTCTTGATTTATTACAAAAAAATAGTACTTTTAGATTTCCAAAAAGAAATCAGAACATGAAGAAACTACTTTACATACTTCCGCTCTTTTTGGGCGGATTTTTTTGGTCTCAAAATTTCAAACAAGATTCTCTTCAATTTAAGAAAATTTCAGACGAAATTTTGGTCAATGGTAAATCTTATGAAGACTTAAGAGAATTAACCAAAGATATTGGCAGCAGATTATCCGGAAGCAGTAATTACGAAAAATCTGCAGACTGGGCGATGAAAAAATTGCTGGAAGCTGGTGCAGACCAAGTTTGGTTTCAACCTGTAATGGTAAACGTTTGGACTCGTGGTGATGAATCTTTAAAATTAAGAGTGAATCACGGAAAATGGAAAGAAGTAAAAATGCTTTCTTTAGGCAATTCCGAAGGAACCAAAGGTAAAGATTTGGAAGGCGAAGTGATTTTAGTAAAAACTTTAGAAGATTTCGAAAAATTACCAGATTATGCTGTAAAAGATAAAATTGTGTTTTTCAACTATGCCTTTAAACAAGAGTTTGTGGTAACAGGACAAGCTTATGGAGATGCTGGAAAATACAGAAGAGTTACTCCTTCTGAAGTAGCAAAAAAAGGCGGAAAAGCGGTAATCATTCGTTCTCTCACATCATCATTTGACGATGTTCCTCATACTGGTTCTACTCGTTACGAAGACGGAATTCCTAAAATTCCTGCCGTTGCAATTGGTGCAGAGTCTGCGGATTATTTAGAAGAAATTTTACTCAAAAAACAAAAAGTTCAAGCCGTTCTCAATTCTAATTGTGGAATGAATGGCCAAATGATGACCAAATCTGTCATTGGCGAAATTAAAGGAAAATCAGACGAAAAAGTAATTGTAGTTGGCGCACATCTCGATTCTTGGGATGTAGGTGAAGGCGCTCATGATGATGGTACTGGAATTGTTCAAAGTATAGAAGTACTGAGAACTTTCAAAAATTTAAAACTCAAAAATAATCATACTATAAGAGTTGTTTGTTTTGCCAATGAAGAAAATGGTGTTAGAGGTGGAAGAACGTACATGGAAACGGTAAAAAAATCTGAAGAACCGCACGTTTTTGCCTTAGAAAGTGACAGTGGAGGTTTTACACCGAGAAGTTTTAGCTTAGGAATGCATCCTGATAAAGCCAAATCTATGAAATCTTGGGAAAAACTTTTTAACCCATACGGAATTTATGAATTTGCAGGAGACCATTCTGGTGTAGACATAGAACCATTGAGAGAACTTAAAATTCCTGCATCTGGATTGGTAACAGATTCACAAAGATATTTTGACATTCATCATACTCCAGAAGATACTTTCGAAAAAGTAAATCGCAGAGAATTATTATTGGGAGCTGTGGTTATGACACAACTTATTTACATGGTTGATAAAAATTGGTAATGAAAAGACCTCCGTTTTACAAAAGTGTTTATTATGCTTTCAAAGGACTTTTTTGGATGCTAAAAACCGAAAGAAACTTTCAGTTAGAAGTTTTAGCACTTGTTATTAATTTATTTTTAATGGTTTATTTTCAATTAAATTCTACAGACGCTGTTTTAATTTTTATCGTTTGTTTTTTGGTTCTCATTGCAGAAATCATCAATACAGTCATTGAAAAAATTTGTGATTTCATAGAACCAAATTTCAATGAAAAAATAGGCTTAATTAAAGATTTAGCAGCAGCAAGTGTGGTGACAGCTACTCTACTTTCCTTAATTACAGGAGTTTTAGTCTATTCAAAATATGTTTTTTAGAAAATATTAAAAATTTTCGGGGAAAGTTTTTACGGCTTCGTCGTAACCCAGTTTAAAAATTTCGTCCATTCTGGCTTTATTGCTCTCGAACATTCCATAATTGGATAATTCTTTGGGAGAGATAAACCAGTCACAATCTCTAAATTTATACTTTTCTACACTATGACTCAGCAATTCATAAGCTCTGGTAGAAACTGCTTTGATACTATTGAGCTGTTTGCCTTCAATGTCTTGAAGTGGCGAAACATATACTCCAATTATTTTTTCACATTTCTCTCTGATGAGATTTGAAGGAAAATTATTCAAAATTCCGCCATCACTCAACAACATTTCATCTTTTTGGAACGGACTGGTCAAACCTGGAACCGAACATGAAGCTATAATCGCATCAAGCAAATAAGTGTCTCCATCAAAAACGTGCGTAACCCCTTGAACCAAATCAGTCGCTGTAATAAGCAATTCTAATTTTAAATCTTTAATTTTAATTTCTCCAATAATGGGTTTCAAGTACAATCTAAAAACTTCAGAATTGATAAATCCCGGTTTAGTCAAAGTAAAATGTTTCCAATTGAAAAAATAAACAGATTTAAAAAATTCTAAAATCTCATCTGGAGATTTTCCAAAAGAATACAATCCGCCAACAATTGCACCAGCACTGGTTCCTGCAATGACTTCTGGAAAAATATTTTTTTCTTCTAAAAATTTTAGTGCACCAGCTTCTGCAATTCCTTTGGTTCCACCGCCTGAAAGTACCAACCCTATTTCTTTCTTCATATTATTATTAGTTTCATTTGTTAAAATTAAAAAAACCACAGCAAAAACTGTGGTTTTTTTTGTATTTATTACATAAATATTAAATGTGAATCACTTCTCCGTAAGCTGCAGCTACTGCTTCCATAATTGCTTCAGAAACAGTTGGATGCGGGTGAATAGATTTGATGATTTCGTGACCAGTCGTTTCTAATTTTCTAGCAACCACCGCTTCTGCAACCATATCTGTAACACCATCTCCAATCATGTGGCAACCTAACCATTCTCCGTATTTTGCATCAAAAATTACTTTGATAAAACCATCTGTATTACCATTTGCGGTAGCTTTACCAGATGCTGAAAGTGGGAATTTACCAACTTTAATTTCGTATCCTTTTTCTTTAGCTTGTTTTTCAGTTAAACCAACAGATGCAATTTCTGGATGACAGTAAGTACAACCTGGAATATTTCCGTAGTCAATTGTTTCTACGTGCATTCCTTTGATTTTTTCTACACAAGTAATTCCTTCTGCTGATGCTACGTGAGCCAAAGCTTGAGTAGGAATAATATCACCAATTGCATAATAACCCGGTACAGAAGTTTGGTACCATTCATTTACCAAAACTCTACCTTTATCTGTAGCAATACCTACTTCTTCCAAACCAATATTTTCAATATTTGCAGCGATACCAACTGCCGAAAGTAGAATATCTGCTTCTAATGTGATGTTTCCGTCTTTGGTTTTTACATTGGCTTTAACACCGTTTCCAGAAGTATCTACAGATTCTACAGATGCATTGGTCATGATATCAATTCCAGATTTTTTAAGAGATTTTTCTAAGTGTTTAGAAATTTCTTCGTCTTCTACAGGAACAATATTTGGCATAAATTCTACAATCGTCACTTTAGTACCCATTGTATTATAAAAATCTGCAAACTCTACTCCGATTGCTCCAGAACCTACTACAATCATAGATTTCGGTTGAGTAGGCAATGACAGAGCTTGTCTGTAACCAATTACTTTTACTCCATCTTGTGGAAGATTTGGCAATTCTCTAGAACGAGCTCCAGTTGCAATGATAATATGATTTGCTGAATATTCAGAAACTTTTCCTTCTTTGTCTGTTACCGAAACTTTTTTGCCTTTTTGAACTTTGGCAGTTCCCATGATAACGTCAATTTTATTCTTCTTCATCAAGAAAGAAATTCCGCCACTCATTTTAGTAGCAACTCCTCTACTTCTAGCAATTACATTAGGAAAATCAAAACTTCCCTCTACTTTATTAAGACCGTAATCTTCGGCGTGTTTTATATAGTTAAAAACTTGAGCAGATTTCAGTAATGCTTTGGTAGGAATACACCCCCAGTTTAAACAAATACCACCTAGATTTTCTTTTTCTATGATAGCCGTTTTAAAACCTAATTGTGATGCTCTAATTGCGGTTACGTAACCACCAGGTCCAGAACCTATAACAATAATATCGTAATTCATTTCGAGATTAAATTTTTGCGAATTTACGGAATTTTTCAGAAAATTCGGGTTTTACAATGATATAAATATGTTTTTTTAAAATAAAAAAACAACTCCTAATTTGAGTTGTTTCTTTATTTAACTTAATAAACTTCTTGTACTTTTATATTCGGGCAATTTTTCTCAATCCAAACGGCATCAAATTCCTTGATTTCCCTTCTTTGTCCTTTGTAAATATAATATTCATTAGGCGTTTGTGAGTTTCCATCAATCACTTTTGGCATTTTATTGATGATTTTTTCTTCTGGGCAATCTTGGATTTTTGCCACAGCACAACTCGAAAGCGTAAAAGCTGCTATAATTACAAATAAAATTTTCATTTTTTAAATTTTTGGAAATTGAGAAGGGTTCGCTTCATGAAAAACTGCATATATTTTCTCTACCATATCATCTACAGAAGGTTTTGAGAAATAATCTCCATCACTTGCATAAGCTGGTCTGTGATCCTTTGCTGCAATCGTTAACGGAGCTGAATCCAAATATCTGAATGCTTTTTGCTTTTCTACGATTTGCTGTAGAATAAATGCAGAGGTTCCGCCTTCTACGTCTTCGTCTATAATTACTAAACGATTGGTTTTCTTTACGCTTTCAGCAATTTCATGTGAAACATCAAATGGTATTAAAGACTGAATATCAATAACTTCCGCAGAAATCCCCAATTTTTCTAATTCTTCGGCAGCTTCCATTACCAATCTCCAAGTAGAACCATAAGTTACTAGAGTAACATCTTTTCCTTCTTTAGTTACTTCTATTTTACCAACTGGAACCGTGAATTCACCTAAATTATCAGGTTGTTTTTCTTTTAGTCTATAACCATTGAGCGTTTCTACAATAATTGCTGGTTCATCACTTTGAAGCATCGTGTTATAAAAACCTGCTGCTTTAGTTAAATTCCTAGGAACCAAAACATTAACACCTTTTACTAGGTTAATAATTCCCGCCATTGGCGAACCAGAGTGCCAAATTCCTTCTAATCTATGACCACGAGTTCTGATGATAACTGGTGCTTTTTGCCCACCTTTTGTTCTGTAATGTAGTGTTGCCAAATCATCACTAATTCCTTGTAAACAATACAAAATATAGTCTAAATACTGAATTTCTGCAATCGGACGAAGTCCACGCATCGCCATACCAATTCCTTGACCAAGAATAGTAGCTTCTCTAATACCAGTATCTGCAACTCTTACTTTTCCGTATTTTTCTTGAAGTCCCTCTAAACCTTGGTTTACATCACCAATATTCCCTGCATCTTCACCGAAAACCAAAGTTTCAGGATATTTTTCAAAGATTTTATCAAAATTATTTCTTACCACTACTCTTCCATCTACCATTTCAGAATTTTCTGAGTAAATTGGTTTTACTTCTTTTACATTTGTTGATTTCCATTCAGATTCTGAATACAAGTGTGAAGAATAATTATCTTTTTCTTGCGCTAAAAGCTGTTGATATTTAGAAGCAAGCCATTGTCTTTCAGTAGATTGATGAGCTCTAGTCAAAAGCAAAACTTTTCTCATCAAACTGAATACATCCTTTTTAGCATAAGAAATCAAAGAACCAAATTTTTGCAGTTCTGCTTCTACTTCGCTATTCTGAGATTTTAGATTCTCTACTAACGGAAGTAATTCATTTTTAAGAACTTCTATAGAATTTCTATAATTTTCCCAAGCTTTTTTCTGTCCGTCTTTTGCAATTTTTTTCGCTTCTTTTTCTATATTTTCAAGTTCTTCTACTGTAGCTAAAATTTCTTCTTTACCTTCTAATTCAATAGAATAATTAAGAATCCATTCTTTAAATTTTTCTAAGCCATCGAAATCTGCTTCCCATCTCAATCTATCTTCAGATTTATATCTTTCGTGAGAACCAGATGTAGAGTGACCTTGTGGTTGAGTAACTTCTGTCACGTGAATTACCACAGGAACAGATTCTGTTCTTGCAAAATGTTCGGCTCTAGCATAAGCGTCAAGAAGTGCAGGATAATCCCAAGCTTTTACTTGAATAATTTCGCAACCTTCTGTTTTTCCTTCTTTTCTTTGGAAACCAGAAAGCATTTCTGCCATGTCTTCTTTTGCTCTTTGGTCATGAGTAGGAACCGAAATTCCGTAACCATCATCCCAAATTGATAAAATCATAGGAACTTGTAAAGCACAAGCTGCGTTCAAAGTTTCCCAGAAATGGCCTTCTGCAGAAGACGCATCACCGATGGTTCCGAAAGCAACCTCGTTTCCATTATTGCTGAATTTCTCTGAACCGTGAAATTTTACCGATTTGTAAACCTTTGAAGCTTGAGCCAAACCTAGAAGTCTAGGCATTTGTCCTGCAGTTGGCGAAATATCTGATGATATATTTTTAATTTGAGTTAAATCTTTCCAAGTTCCATCTTCATTTAAACTGCGCGTTGCAAAGTGACCATTCATTTGTCTACCAGCAGAAGCAGGTTCTCTTTCTACAGAAGTATCTGCATACAATTGTGCAAAGAAACTCTCTACCGATAAAGCCCCAACTGCTAATGCGAAGGTTTGGTCTCTATAATAACCACTTCTAAAATCTCCATTTCTAAAAACTTTTGCCATGGCTAATTGTGGTAATTCTTTACCATCACCTACAATCCCGAACTTAGCTTTACCCGTTAAAACCTCTCTCCTTGCCATGTAAGACATTTCACGAGAAATTCTACCTAGTTTATAGTCTGCTAATATTTGATTCTTAAAATCTTGAAATGAAACAGTTTGTGTTTCGATATAAGTAGTTTGCATATCTTGGATAAGGATTTTTACAAAGATAATAAAATTATGGAATTGATAAAATAAATTGATTTTTTTGATTATTTTTCAATTACAAAAACAAAACACAATATTTCTAGTGAAATACTGTGTTAAGCTCAACTTAATTAATATGAATGTATGAATAATTGTGATGATGTCTTTAAAAAATCTCCTCCGCTGCTCTGAGAACAAGCAGCGAAAGGAGAAAACACAAACGATGAAAAAAAATTTATTTTACTTTTATTAGATTTATTTTAACTGAATATTACTTATTAAGAAATCTTAATGCTTCTTCTTCAGTATGTAAAACTACTGTAGTCTTATTTTCGTTACTATTTCTTAATTTTCTTTTATTTTGTATAATTTCTAAAATCTCAATGTCATTTTTACTCAAAACATCATCAGATTTCCCTGAACTATTTGATTGTTTAAATGATAATACTGCGATTGAAGCCAATGCTAACAATATTGGTGTAAATTTTTTCATAACAGTAAATTTTTAAATTAATATTTTAAATTTCTAAGATTAAAATATGGTTATGAATATAACAAAATTCATCTTAGATATTTCTTTAATTTGTATTTTAAAATTTTCTTTTAAAAATCTCCTTCGCTGCTCTGAGAACAAACAGCGAAAGGAGAAAACACAAACGATGAAAAAAAATTTTATTTTACTTTTTTATTAGATTTATTTATTTTGGTGGCTTAACCACATCATCAAATTCTGATAAACTTGATTGAGTATCTATGCTGAAAGTTTTTACAGACGCGGTATCTCTAATATTTCTATTTTTTTGAATAATCTTTAGAGTTGTAACATCTTCATTACTTAAAATCTTATCATTTTGTCTACATGAAACAAATAAAACACTTAATACTCCAATAGAAAAAAGAACTGTTTTTTTCATAACTAATTTTTTTACAAATGTATCGTGAAAGTTTATCTACAAACAAATTTTTCAACTGTCATTTCATAAAGAATTACTGTTGTTTTATAAAAATTATGATAAATTTTAGAAAAAATAACAGTATTATTGTAAAATTAATTTTTGAAGTCAAAAAAAATAATTTGATTAAATTAATCAACTTGCTATGAATCAACGTTTTAATATAAAAATATTATTTTTTACAATTCTTTTTTTTTCAGTTAATACTTTTAGTCAAAATATTAATTTAGAAAGAATGAATAATGAAGAAATTGAAAAAATAATTGATAGTTTATATTATTCAAACCCAGATGAAGGAATTAAAATTGTTAAATTTTACATAAAGAAATCCAAAAAAGAAAACAGTAATGAATCCTTATATATAGCCTACAGATATGCTAGTAAATTTTATCCAGTTCCAATAAACTTTAAATATACTGACAGCGCTCTCATTGCAAGTAAAAGAACTGAAAATAAAACTTTAATTACTGACGCATATCTTAATAAAGGTGTTATTCTAATGGATGAGTCTTTATATCAGAAGGCGCTTGATAATATATTAATAGCAAATAAATACTCTTTTGAACTCAATGATAATTATATAATAAATAAAACCACATATTTTATTGCTCAAAATAAAATCTACCTCGGCTTACATGAAGATGCAAACAAAGAATTAGTAAATTGTTATAACTATTTTAAAGTTAATCTTAATAAAAAAGTATTAAACGAAGACTACAAAACATATTATATATTTTCTCTTATGAGTTTAATAGACTCTAATACAAGAATTGGAAAACATCAAGAAAATATATCTCTATTAGAGGAAGCATACGATTTTATTTATAAAAATAATTTTGAACATTTAAAACCATATTTTATTTCATCAGAAGGAACTGATGCATTTTATAAAGCAAACTACAGTTTAGCGATTCGCAAACTTTCAGAAGCAATTAGATCATATAACGACCAATGGCCACATTTAAATGATATTTTTTACATTGGACTTTCAAATTGGAAACTTGGGAAAAGAGATGTAGCAGTTAGATATTTTGAGGAAATAGATAAAGAATATGACAAGTCAAAAAAATTAAATCCTGAATTTAGACCAGCATATGAACTCTTAATTAAGTATAATGACTCCATTGGTAATAGAGATAAGCAATTAAAATATATTAACACCTTAATGTCTCTTGATAAAAATTATGAAAAAAATTACAAGTACCTCTATACAAAGATTAACAAAGAATATGATACCCAAAAATTAATTAATGAAAAAAACAAAATTGAAAATTCTCTAAAAAATCAAAGAACGATAATTAGTTTAATATTATTAATAACCATTCTTGCATCACTATTCTATTGGAATCGCTATAACTCTTTACAAAAAAAATACAAAGAAAAATTTGAAGAAATTATCTCACAAAAACCTATTTTAGAGAAAAAAGAAATACTTGTAGATGTAGAATTAAAAGAAGAAAAACTAAATCCAAAAACGCTCAATATAAATGATAAAATAAAAATTACTGCTCCAAAAAATTCTTCTGAACTAGAGTTTTACAACAAAATACCAGGACTTAATCCTATTTTAGTTCAAAATATTTTGCAGCAACTAGATAAATTCGAAGAAGAGCTTAAGTTTACTGATAATCAGATGTCATTGAGACTTTTAAGTGAAGAATTTAACACCAATATACCTTATCTTTCTAAAATCATTAATGTATACAAAGGAAAAAATTTCAACTATTATATTAATGATTTAAGATTAGAATATATAATTGACCTTATGAAAAATGATGCTAAATACTTAAACATGGATGTAAAAGAATTAGCACTATTATCAGGATTTACAAATACACAGAATTTTTCTGATAACTTCCAAAGAAAATTTGAGATAAAACCTTCGTACTTCATTAAAATGATGAAGGAAAATATTAAAACCCATTCTTAAAAAACATCTAAATAAAAAACTTCAACATTTTCATGTTGAAGTTTTTTGAAGAAGAACTTTACTATTCTAAATAGTATTGTTTTTTTTTTGGTTATTAAATCTTACCCCTTTTTATTGTGTTTCTATAAGATGAAGCAAAACTACTCTTTTCATTATTCCCTTACTAAAAAGTGAACTCGGAATTCATAAAAATCAACCGGGATTTTTTGAAAAAATATCATATTTCTTATTCCAATTTTTTGTTTTAACATTGTAAAAAAACTAAAATTGGAAATCAACAAAATTAAAAAACTGATTATCAATCACTTAATAATAATACTTTTATTTTTCTTCCACATTCAATTAAATGCTCAAGGAAAAAAATTAGAAGATTTATCTTTTTTAGAATTAGAAAAAAAAATTGATAGTTTAATTTCTATTAATAGTAATACTTTACCAACAATTAAATATTACATAAAGAAATCTAAAAAAGAAAATAACGATCAGGCATTGATTTATGCTTACAGATACGCTAGTAAAGCCACACTTGAAGATATTGGATATAAATACGCCGATAGCGCAATAGTAATTGCTAAAAAAACTAATAATAACGAACTTATTTCAGAGGCTTTACTTAACAAAGGAGTATTGTTAATGGATTATTATCAATATGGACCTGCCTTAGATTATATTTTGCAAGCAAAAAAATACTTGAATAATGTAAAAAATGATTACATTAATTACAAAACTCTTTATTTCATTGCTCAAAACAAAATGTTATTAGGGCAAATCACAGAAGCAAAAAAACACCTTAGCATATGTGTTGAATTTTTCAAACAGCCTATAAATGAAACTGAATTAGGATATGATTATAAAACATACTACAGTTATGCTCTTATGAGCTTAATTGACTGTAATACAAAACTAAAAAAACATTCTGAAAATAATTCTTTATACAAAGAAGCATACGAATTCATTAATAAAAACAATGCAAGACATTTAATTCCATATTTTATATCTTGTGAAGGAACTGATGCTTATTATCTAAAAAAGTTTTCTGTAGCAATTAATAAACTTAAAAAAGCACAACTTTTATATCAAGACAATTGGCCTCATTATACAGATATTTTCTACTTAGGAATGTCTTATTGGAAACTTGGAAATAAAAAAGAAGCTGTAAAATATTTTGAAAAATTAGACAAAGAATATTACAAAGACAAAAATCAAGATCCTCAGTTTAGACCTGCTTACGAATTACTAATAGAATACTACGCTTCTAAAAATAACACAGATAAGCAACTCGAATACATTAACAAATTAATGTCTTTGGATAAATCTTACGAAAAGAACTACAAATATCTTTTTGCCAAAATTCATAAAGAATATGATTCTCAGAAGCTTATTGACGAGAAAAATAGTATTGAAAACAGCTTAAAAATTCATCAATACCTCACACTTTTTGTAATCATTATCAGCATTGTTTTGATTTCGTTTTCTACATATAAATATTTTCAAATGCAAAGGAAATATAAAGAACGTTTTGAGCAAATCATTTCAAAAAATACTGAAATCAAGAAAATCCCAGTTACAATTGTTGATGAGGATAAAACTGTAACTCCTAAAATCACGGGACTTAGTGAATCAACCATAACATACATACTAGAACAGCTAGAAATTTTCGAAAAGGAACAACAATTTCTGGATTATAAAATCACTCAAAAATTACTCAGTGAAAAATTGGGAACCAATCCTACTTATCTATCTAAAATTATTAATGTTTATAAAGAGAAAAATTTCAGCAATTATCTCAATGACTTAAGGCTAGAATATATTGTAGAATTGCTCAAAACAGAACATAAATACTTGAATAGAGAAATCAAAGAACTGGCAAATATTGCAGGATTTACGAATGCAGAAGCATTTTCTGATAATTTCCAAAGAAAATTTGAAATTAAACCTTCTTACTTCATTAAAATGATGAAGGAAAATATTAAAACTTCCTCTCTATAACGTAATCAAGCATCAAATTAAGAGAATGTTTCGCGTCAGAATCAGGGAATTCTGCAAGGATATTTTTTGCTTTTTGTTGAAAATCTTTCATCACCCCAATTGCATAATCCAGTCCACCAGATTTTTTTACAAATTCTATCAGCTCTTTTACACGTTTTTGGTCGTTATTATATCTTTTAATAGTGTTGAAATAGTACTTTCTGTCCGCTTCATTCGCCGTTTTCAGAGTATGAATAAGCGGCAAAGTCATCTTTTGCTCTTTTATGTCAATCCCAACCGGTTTTCCAATAATATTTTTAGAAAGATAATCAAACAAGTCGTCTTTGATTTGGAACGCCATTCCTGTATAAGTACCGAAATCTTGCATTTTTTTGGCTAAAACTTCATCAGCTCCATTAGACAAAACACCTACTTCGCAACACGCAGCAATAAGTGTAGCTGTTTTTTGACGAATAATTTCATAGTAAACGTCTTCTGTAATGTCTAATTTTCTAGCTTTTTCTAATTGAAGCAACTCACCTTCAGACATTTCTCTGATGGTTCTTGAAATAACAGCCAATAAATCAAAATCTTTATTATCAGTAGAAAGTAAAACCGATTTAGAAAGCAAATAATCACCTACTAAAACTGCGATTTTATTTTTCCATAAAGCATTGATAGAAAAGAAATTACGACGTTTAAAACTTTCGTCTACAACGTCATCATGAACCAAAGTAGCAGTGTGAATCAATTCAATCATAGAAGCGCCGCGAAATGTTTTTTCATTTACATTTCCTACCAATTGAGCGGTAAGAAATACAAACATAGGTCGCATTTGCTTTCCTTTGGTGGTTACAATAAAACGAGTAACTTTATCAAGCAAAGGGACTCTGCTTTGCATTGATTCATAAAACTTTTGTTCAAAAAGTTTCATTTCTTCGTTAATCGGCTTCTTGATTTCTTCTACGATGTTTGACACGCTATTAATGGAATGATTATTGACAATAATTATAAATTCATACAAATATAATTAATTAAAACTATACTTACATAATCCGTTGAAAGCAATAAAAAAATTATTTTAACTTTTCAAAAGGAATAAAATACAAACGCTGTTTTACACTGAAAATAAACTTAGAAAAATCTTCATTAGAAATGTAAATTCCATCTTTATTTACAGCAATTCCTTCTACTTGACCTATCGAAAGAAAAGAACCTAACTTATACTTTTTCAATGGTTTAGAGAAAAATAATCCTTCAGAATTCTCCTGAAAAATCATCATATACACTTTCGCTTTTCTCGTATAACCTACCACATATAATTTCCCTTGAAAATAAGCAGCATCTGTAATGACGAATCCTGTATGAAAAGACTCCAAGCTTACAAGTGATTGATTTTCTGAATTTTGTACATCAACAATATAATGAGAAATATTTTTAGAACTCCATTCTTTAGAAAAAACATGAATTTTTTCATTGCGAAAAATCATGGCTTCTGCATCAAAATTATGAGAAAGATATCGCGTAGAAAAATCGTCTTGAGTAGAATAATTAAAAGAATTTTTAGAATAATTAGCCTGAAAATAAGTTTTATAAATGGCTAAATCTCTTCGATTTCCTGCGTTATTCCCAAAATCTCCTATATAAAAATTTTCACCATCACTGGTCATCGCTTCCCAATCTTTATTCGGAAAATTGATTTTCAGTTTTGATAAAATTTTACCTGAATTTTTATCGATTTCAAAAATCTCATTGGTATTGCCACCATCATTTAAGGTGTAGAGTTTATCTTTAAGAAAAGTAAGACCAGATGTTTCTTTCAATGAATCCGATAACGTGGCAATTTTGTATTTTCTAAGAGCTAACTTTTCTGTTTTTTGAGAAAAAGAATGAAGTGAAATTAGAAAAGAAAGAAAAAACAACAACTTTTTCATAAAATAAACTAAAATTGCTACCGCTTAAAAAATAAAATCTTAAAACTTTATTATTTTTATTTTAAAAGATTTTTTTATAATTATTCTCGCTGATTTTGCAGATTTAAACAATAAAAAATCAGCAAAATTTGCTTTATCTGAGAGATACTAGACTTGAAATTTAATTAAAACATCAAATTATTCTCCAGAATTTTTGTTGGCCAATTGTCCACAAGCTGCGTCAATATCTCCACCTCTACTTCTTCTCACCAAAGCTGTAATTCCCGCTTTTTCTAACTCACGAACATATTTTTCTTCAGCTTCTATACTTCTATGGTCAAATTTCCCTTCACCAATTGGATTATATTGAATCATATTCACTTTACAAGGAACTTGTTTACAATATTTAATCAAGGCTTTTATATCTTCGTCGCCATCATTAATTCCTTTCCAAACGCAATATTCAAAGGTGATTCTGCTTCCAGTTTTATCATACCAATATTGCATCGCTTCCATAATTTCTGTTAACGGAAATTTTGTAGAAAAAGGCATTATTTCGTTTCTTTTGTGTTCAATTGCACAGTGTAATGAAAGCGCTAATTTGACTTTAAGATTTTCATCAGCTAGCATTTTCATCATTTTTGGAATTCCAGATGTAGAAACGGTAATTCTTCGTGCAGACATTCCTAAACCGTCTTCTTGGGTAATTTTTCTGATGGCATCTACTACGTTTTTATAGTTCATCATAGGTTCTCCCATTCCCATAAAAACGATGTTTGACAAAGGTCTATCAAAATATAGTTTGCTCTGCTTATCAATCAAAGCAACTTGGTCTACAATTTCGGCAACTTCTAGATTTCTCATCCTTTTGAGTTTTGCTGTTGCACAAAATTCACAGTTTAGACTACAACCTACTTGAGAAGAAACACAAGCAGTAGTTCTAGATTCTGTAGGAATGAGAACAGATTCTACCAAAAGTCCATCATGAAGTTTTACTCCATTTTTGATGGTTCCGTCTTTAGATTTTTGCAATAAATCTACAGAAATAGGATTAATGGTGAATTCCTGGGAAATTTTTTCTCTCAACTCTTTAGAAAGGTTGGTCATTTCATCTATGGAATGTAGATTTTTAGACCATAACCAATCATAAACCTGTTTCGCACGAAAAGGTTTTTCGCCAAGAGTGACAAAATATTCTTTGAGTTGTTCTAAACTTAATGTTCTGATGTCTTTCATATAAAAAAGTCTCGCAGATTCAGCAAATTTAGCAGATTTTAATTCATCTGCAATATCAGCCAAATCTGCGAGAAAATTATTTTAAAATTAATCTTACAAAATCAACATTGCGTCTCCGTAAGAATAGAATTTATATTCATTTTTCACGGCTTCTTCATAAGCGTGCATGATAAAATCTGTTCCTGCAAAAGCTGCAATCATCATAATTAATGTAGATTTTGGCGTGTGGAAATTGGTAATCATAGCGTTTGCTACCCCAAAATCATAAGGTGGATAAATGAATTTATTGGTCCAACCTTGGTAAGCAGAAATCTTTTTGTTAGAAGAAACAGAAGTTTCTAGTGCTCTCATTGTAGTAGTTCCTACAGCACAAATTCTTCTATTTTCATCAGCTGCCTTGTTGATAATATCAGCAGTTTTTTCGTCGATAATTGCTTCTTCACACTCCATTTTGTGCTTAGAAAGATCTTCTACTTCGATTGGGTTAAATGTTCCTAAACCTACGTGAAGTGTAACTTCAGCAAAGTTAATTCCTTTGATTTCTAGACGCTTCATTAAGTGCTTAGAAAAGTGTAAACCTGCAGTTGGAGCTGCTACTGCACCTTCTATTTTAGCATAAATCGTTTGGTAACGTTCAGCATCTTCTGGTTCTACTTCTCTTTTGATGTATTTAGGAAGTGGAGTTTCTCCCAATTCTTTTAATTTAGCACGAAATTCTTCGTAAGAACCGTCAAATAAAAATCTTAAAGTTCTACCTCTAGATGTAGTATTATCAATTACTTCAGCAACCAAAGATTCATCTTCTGTAAAGAAAAGTTTGTTTCCAATTCTAATTTTACGAGCTGGATCTACTAATACGTCCCAAACTCTGGTTTCTTTATCCAGTTCTCTTAATAAGAAAACTTCGATTTTAGCACCAGTTTTTTCTTTATTTCCATACAATCTTGCTGGGAAAACTTTGGTATTGTTAAAGATAAATAAATCGTCTTCGTTAAAATAATCGATTACGTCTTTAAATAGTTTATGTTCAATGGTTTGTGTCTTTCTGTCAAGAACCATTAATCTTGCTTCGTCTCTGTGTTCTGAAGGGTGTTCTGCCAATAAATGTTCTGGCAAATGAAAATTGAAATCAGATGTTTTCATAAAATTTACGGATTTTATTTAAATTTTTTAAGCCTGCAAATATACGATATGAAAACAGGGGTTGTCAAGTGTTTTGGGAAGTATTTTGAAAAAACACTAGTTAAATTTTAGATTAAGCGCTTTTTCTTCACAGTTATCAAATTCATATAGAAATTTATATCCATTTTTGTAATCTACTTCAGCATATAAAATCCAAAAATTATTTCCATTTAATCTTTCCTTTAAAGATTCGTATATTTTTTTATGAATAATTTGACCTAAATCCATAAACCTAATTTCAATCATTGGAGTTTTTGATTCATGTAATTTAAATTTCACTTCTAAATTTGTTTTTTTAGAATCATCATTTACAAAACATTGAACTAGGAACTCATCTTCTGCTAATTCTTTTATTATTATTTTTCCAATTTCTTTTTCACTATAACTGTAATCAAAAGTTTTCTTATCTAAATAAGAATAATATGGTTTTTCACTGTTTATACGTTGTAAAGCAATAACCTCTTTTATAGAATTATCCGTTATATAGTAATAAGAATCATCATTTCTTTGATTCATATAATAATTATTGTTGCTAGAATTAAAATAAATATAACTTTTCCATGAATTTTTATTTCCAATTTTTGGACTAATTCTAGTGGAATTACTAACACATTTTTTATCAAATTGATACTCTTGAGAAAAAACAAATAAAGAAAATAGTAAAACGAAAGAAATAAATAGTTTTTTCATGGTAAATAGTTTTTAATTTTCTGCCAAGATAATAATTTTTCTTCATACTTCAAACTTGCATGAGCAGGACTTGTAGAAGGCAAAACAATAATTGGCAGATGAAAATCTTTCGGTAGAATTTTCAATAAATTTTTATAAGATTTTTGTCCGTTGCAGAAAATAGCTTTTATGTTAGGATAATTGTGCAGCAACTCTCCTATTTTATTCGCCTCTTCGTTTCTAATTTCAGAATCAAGGCTTCCTTTTCTTTCGCAATTGTCTATTACGTCCCAAAGTGCAACGTGGTATTTTTCTAAAATTTTAATTCTTTCAGAGTAATCGGTAGTAAAATCTTCATTAAAAATTTCACAAATAATTTTCCAGAATTTGTTTTGAGGATGCGCGTAATATTGTTGCATTTCCAAAGATTTAACTCCCGGAATAGAGCCTAAAATCAGAATCTTAGATTCTTTATCAATAATTGGAGGAAATGAGGAGATCTTTTGCATTTTAAAATAAGTTTTGGCTAAAGCCAACTCAAATATACAAAAAAAGAAAAACGGGCTAAAGCCCGTTTCTATTGATAAAATAAAAATTTATTTCTGATTTCTACAAAGTTTCTTTCAACCAATCGAAGAATTCTCTTTGCCAAACTAAACCATTTTGAGGATGTAAAACCCAGTGGTTTTCGTTAGGAAAATAAAGGAATTTGGTTTTCAGACCTTTCATTTTTGCTGCTTGAAAAGCTTCCTGACCTTGTTCATAACCTACTCTGAAATCCAGTCCTCCTTGAATCACCATAATTGGTTTATTCCATTGGTCTACAAAATTGATTGGGTTAAAATCGGTATACGCTTTTGGTAAAGGGTTTTCCCAAGGTGAACCTAAATCCCAATTTGCAAACCACAATTCTTCAGTTGTTCCGTACCATGATTTCATATCAAACAATCCGTCATGAGCAATGAACGTTTTGAATCTATTTTCGTGAACTCCAGCCAACATGAAGACACTGTAACCACCGTAACTAGCTCCTACTGCAGCCATTCTATCACCATCTACATAAGGTAAAGTTTTTGCGAAATCTGCCGCTGCTAAATAATCTCTGATCGGCTGTCCTCCCCAATCTTTAGAAATATCTTCGTTCCATTTGGTTCCCCAACCTGGCATTCCTCTTCTATTTGGCGCTACTACGATGTAATCATTTGCAGCCATTAAAGCAAAATTCCAACGGGTAGAGAAAAATTGAGTCAATGCAGATTGTGGACCTCCTTGACAATATAAAAGTGTAGGATATTTCTTATTTGGGTCAAAATTCGGTGGATAATGGAACCAAACTCCCATTTCTTTACCATCTGAAGTTTTCACCATTTTCAGTTCAGATTTTCCTTGAGATAATTTAGCGTAAGTGCTTTCATTTACAGAAGTTAACTGCAACATACTTCCGTCTTTTACATTAACTTTAAATAAATCTGCATTATGATTAATATCTGTTCTGGTTACCAAAATGTTTCCGCTTTGGAAGGCAATAATTTCATTCACATCAAAATTACCACCAGAAATTTGCTTCACTTTACCATCTAAACCGATGTGGAAAAGCTGTTTCACACCTCTGTAAGCCGTAGAAAAATAAATATTTTTAGAATCTGGACTCCATGCTATATCACCTACTACGCTTTCGTCCCAAGATTTAGTAAGATTTGTGATTTTTTTAGAAGCCAAATCCATCACTACAATGTCATTTTTGTCTGCTTCATAACCATCTCTCGCCATAGATTGCCAAAGCAAAGATTTTCCATCTGGCGAAAACTTAGGATTAACATCATAACCCATCATTCCTTCTGTCCAGTTTTCGGTTTTACCAGAAGCTAAATCATAAGCGTAAATATCTGTATTAGTGCTGGTTGCATAATCTTTGCCTGATTTTTTCTTGCAAACGTATAAAACTTTAGAAGAATCTGGACTCCACACGAAATCTTCGCTTCCACCATGAGGTTTTTGAGGAGAATCAAAAGGTAAATTTTCTAATAAATCTTTAGCTTTAGCAACATCTTCGCCAACATTGGCAACGAAAACGTGATTGTATTTCCCTTCGTTCCAAGCGTCCCAATGTCTATGGTTAAGGTCTGTATAAATTTGAGCCGTAGTTTTAGGAAGGTCAGAATATTTATCTTTTCCTAACAATTTTTCTACGTGAACCGACTTACTAAAAGCGATTTTTTTGCCATCTGGAGAAATGATAATATTGTCTGCATCACCAATGGTATAAAATTCAGTCCAAGTTAATCCTCTGTCTTTAGAAATATAGATTTTATCGCCTTCTGAAGCGTAAATTCCGTTTTTGTCCCACTGAATTAAAGATTTTTTACCAAAATCAACTTTAGAAGTTTGATTTTTTGACAAATCGTAGTAAAAGTGTTCTTTATTAGTCTTTTCGGTTTTTAAATCTACTTTTCCTACGCTGTAGAATAAACCAGATTGAGACGGTTCTACTGCGGTAACCGAGAATTTATTAAGCGTCCAGAGAATTTCTGGCGTCATTACCTGTTGTGCTTTCATAAGGAAAGGTGCTGCTAAAGCGATAATTGTATGTTTTAGTTTCATTTTATAATGATTTTAGCGGTCTAAAATTACTTAAATTTATTGACAATTTTTTCGATAGTATTGATATTTCGGCTGGTTAAAATATTTTTAAAAGATTTCTTTCCCAAAATCTTACCAAACTCACTGTCAAGCGTATTTCCTTTAGGAATTTTCCAATAAAAATTACCGTTAATTAATTTGGCTTCTTCCTGCTCTTGATGATTGGTTTTTAGAAATTCTTGCATCAAAAGATTTTCGTCTCCAGAATTACAAATAAAACTGTAAATATGTAGATTTTCGTCTTTCTCAAAAGGAGAATTTTCTAAAATTTCCTTCACTTCTTCATCAGTTTTTAAAAACAAAAAAGCTTCGTATTGAAAATGCTCGGAAAGTGATTTTTCCAGTTTTTGTTTTAAATTTTCTGGAGTTTCATCAGACTCAAATAAAATATTTCCTGTTGCCAAAACGCTAGAAACGTCTTTCATTCCTGCTTTTTTGAAAACATCACAGACTTCTGCCATTTTCATTGCAGTTCCGTTTACGTTTACGCCGCGTAAAAAAGCACAGTATTTCATTAAGTAAATTTATTTTCTTTCGTGGAGATTATAATCTGTTCCAGAAGGTTTTAATCTGTATATTTTTTCCAAAATTTTATTGTCAGAATTCAAGTGATTTTTAATTCTAAATTCCTTCAATAATTGATAATTTTCTTGATAAAAACCACCATCTTTTCCTTCAAATAAATTTTTTGGAGCCAATAAATACTTTGGTTTTCTTTTTTCGACGGTATTTTTCCAATAATTGGCTTTGTCTTTTTTGATTTCGGTTTGAATTTCTTTATCCACCAAACCGACTTCATCTATCGCCTTTAAACCTGAAAAATAAGGAATATAACCTGCTGGTTCTAGCAAAATGTATTGATTTTTATCTTTTTCGTAGTCTTTTAGAAACAAACCAATGCTTCTTCTGTAATTCCACTCTCCGTTTCCTGTGGCGATAGAATGAATCGTTTGAAAAGCTTCCATCGGTAAAATATAAAAAATGACAAGCAGAGAAATCCACCAAAATTTATAAGTTTTTTGCTCTAAAACAAATACCAAAATTACTGCAAAAAGCAAAATCTGTGGAACCCAATAATACCAATCAAAATAACTTCTTTGTGAAATAAAAATCAATTTTTTTGTCCAGCCAAAAAGGAAAATTATCCAGATGTAAAGGTTTTTACTTTTTCTCTTCGAAACGATATATAAAAACGCTAAAAGCTCGAAAACTAAAACTAAAATCGTGAAAGGATTAAAATCTCCTGGAAGTTTCAGCATTCCCCAGAAATTACCATAATTCATTAGGAAATATTTCCATTGGAGTGCCAAACTCATGTTTTTTGCATACGTCACACTTTTGGCAACAATGGTATTATTCACCAATTCACCGAAGTAAAACCAGTTGAAACTCATCAAAACGGCAACTCCTAAAATTCCACCTAAAATGTAGAACCAACGAATTTTTTTATTCCAAATAATATCGACCAAAAAGACAATTCCTAAGAAAATCACTGTATCTATTCTGGTGAAAAGAATAAGAATGGGGAGAAGAATTTGCGCCCAGATTTTATTTTGCTTGAACCCAAAATACAACAAAGCCATTTCTAAAAAGAACAGAATTCCGTATTCCATTCCGAGAATTGAAATTTTGATAGATGGTGGCAAAATGCCAAATAAAAAAATAAAAATTGCTTGATGTACAGGATTTTCGAGGATTAATTTTGAAAGAAAATAGCTCCCAATCGTAAACAAAAATGAATTGAAAATCAATAATGGATATATGAAGTTTTCTTTGCCAAAAACCAAGTTAAAAACATAAGAAACAAACACATACAAATGCGTAGTAGAAGCAGAAATTTTAGTTTCTCCATTGAAACCAATAACACCGTAATCCAATAAGTTTTGCGCAACTCTCCACGTGATAAAAGCATCTTCCTGAATGTGATGCGTGAGCAAAAAAACGAGTTTTACCAAAACGGTAAAAACTACTGCCAAAAGAGGAAATTTCGCGTACTTCTGTAAAGTTTCAGACATTTTTTCGTGTAAATTTCTACAAATATAGTTTTAAAAAATTCGCTGTCAAAGATTTTAGACTTTCAGTCATAAAAAAATCCGTCAGAAAATTTCTAACGGATTTTATATAGAATTTTAATTAAAAAACTAGTTTGTAGCTTTCATCATTTGTCTGGTGATTTCCGCTTCTTTTTCTTTTGGATAAGTAGAATCATAAGGTTTCATCACTTCGAACAAATAAGAATAAAACGGTGTGATTTTTTGTACTTTCTCAGCTTCGTTGAAGGCTTTTTCTTTTCCTGCCATCTGTAAATCACTAATGAAGTTTTTAAATCTCTTGTCAATTGGTTCAATGGATTTTAACAAGTAGTTGTAACCTTTATCTTTTTGACCGATTTTCTTATACGCATCAGAAACTGCTCCTGTTACCAATGAATACAAGATGGGTTGAGCATTCATCTGTTTTTTCACATATTTTTGTTCATACTTAGAAAGTGACAAATAATAGTCATATTCTTCGAAAATATCTCTTTTTAATTGCTCTGCCAATTTCAATCCTTTTTGTTCTTGACCTGCAACAATATATCCATAAATCATTGCACTTAGAGAACGAGGATCGTTATATTTGGTAGAAGGAATTTCTCTGCTAGCTAAATCTAAAACTTCGATTGCTTTTGCTTTTTTACCTTCTAAAGTTAATGCTTCTGCTGCTCTACTTGCAGAACTTCTGTAACTTACGATGTTCTGTGTACAAGTTTCGTCCATGTGAACATTTAGATTTTTGAAATTGCCCCATTTGTAATTTTTGACAATTTTATATAAATCTTCAGCGTCTACTCTTCCCATTTCGCCATCTTCTCTTTCTTCTGTTTTAATAGGAACCAGTCTATAACTGAATCCATCAAACTGGAGATATTCTTTCAAATAGAAAATGTTTTCGTCATCATAAATTCCACCCACTGAGAAATTGATAGGACGTTTCCAATCGAAATTCGCCAAAATATCCATCAAAATATAATTGGCTTTAAACATATTTCCTCTTCTGTAATCTATGGTAATTTGGTCTACTGTATTCGGTAAATCTTTAGCAGAAATGATTCCAGATTTTACCGCATTTGCTTTATTTACAGGCAAAACAAATCTAGAAACAGGCAAGAAATTAAAACGTTCATATTTATCTTCTCCAAAAAGTAATTTTAAAATTTCATCTTTTTCTGGACTTCTTTTTCTTAAGAAATTTACGGCGTCTTTGATGTTCATAGAATCTTGAACCATATATTTTTTGTAAGGCTCAAATAAACTCTCTGGAACTCCAGCATCTACACTATTTTGAATGAAATTTTTCCAATCTTCTGCAGAAAGTAAAACTACTCGATAATTGGTTCCATCTCTGTATTCTTCGTGCGTAAGAACTGACGGAACTGGCATTGAATTGTATGTTCTGCGTTTTACTTGGTCAATATTCCAAGGTGTTCCTAGAAGCGTGAAATTCACCACTTTTACATCATCTCTGAATCGCTCCGTTTCTTGTAATCCCCAAATTGGATACGTATCATTATCACCATAAACAAAGAAAATATCATTTTTTGGAAGAGATTTTAATGAAGAATAAGCAAAATCATAAGCTGCATAACGTTCACTTCTATCGTGAGAATTATAATTCTGGAAGCCCATCATCAATGGAACTCCTAATAAAACAATTCCAGTAATCCAAGTAGCTGCATTTGATTTAATTTTTTCTTGTAAATACCAAAGAATTGCTGCAGCTCCGAAACCTATCCAAATGGCAAAGGCGTAGAAACTTCCTACCATTGCGTAATCTCTTTCTCTTGGTTCAAAAGGTTTTACACCAGTATAGAAAATAATTCCAAAACTGGTTAACACAAATAAAGAAAGTATTGCCCAGAATCTTCCAAAATCTTTATTAAACTGGAAAAACGCTCCCAAAAGTCCTAAAATCAATGGTAAAAAGAAGAAATAGACCGTGCTTTCATTTTTGAATTTTGCAGGCATATCTTTTTGGCTTCCCCATAAATTGTCATCAATTATAGAAATACCAGAAATCCAGTTTCCATTGGTGTTTTCCATGTGACCTTCTAAATCATTCTGTCTTCCTACAAAATTCCACATGAGATATCTTACAAAATAATATCCAATTTGAAATTCTACAAAATATGTAAGATTCTGTGCTAATGTAGGTCTATGAACCTTGATTAAATCATATTCTCTGGCTTGTTTGTAATCTTCAAGCGTAATGCTTCCGTCTTCAAATTTTTGTCTTAATTGGTCAAAAACTTCTTTAGCCTGAGGATTATCTGCAATATCTTGATTGTCATAATTGAATTCAAAATCTGGCGCTCCATACATAGAAATGTAATTGCTCATCACGGTTTCATCTTCATTGAACATTCTCGGCATAATGCTTACATGTTCTTTAGAATAAACGTAGTTAAAACGTTCTCCTACAATATCATAACGACCAGTTTTTTCGTTTTTTTCGTAAACATCACCTGTTTTTTGCGTTTTGTAACTACCATCATCATTTTTTTCAATACCATAATTGTCTAAATATGCGGTATAGTTTTGTCCGTAAAATGTGGGCCAATCTCCGTATTGCTCACGATTGTAATAATCTAGCATTCCGATGGCGTTATCTGGATCATTAAGGTTCATTGGCGGATTTGCATTCGCTCTAATCGGAATGACTAACCAACAAGAAAAACCAATAATCATGTAGATTACTGACAGTGCAATAGTTTGATATAATTTGCTTTTAGATTTTCTAGCATAAGAAATTCCTACATACATTAAAGCAAACAAAATGATGAATGCAGCAATAGTTCCTGAATGGAAAGGTAAGCCTAATCCATTAACAAAGAAAATTTCAGATTTACCGAAAAGACTCATGATAATTGGGAAAATCCCTTTGAAAACTACTGCTAAAATGAAAAGTGTCACCAAATTAGCAATGATAAAACTCTTCCAAGTAAATTCATAATTTCTAGCGTAATACACCAAACAAACGGCTGGAACTGCTAACATCACCATCATGTGAACTCCCACAGAAAGCCCAGTAATGAAGAAAATTAGAATGAGCCAACGTTCATTATCACTGTCATGATATTCGTTTTCCCATTTGGTAATGAGCCAAACCAAAAGTGCAATAAACATAGACGACATAGAATAAACCTCTCCTTCTACCGCAGAAAACCAAAAGGTATCTGAAAAAGTAAAAGCTAAAGCACCAATGACACCAGCAAATAGAATGGCAATTTCGTCTGAAACGGTTACGTCTTCGAAGTCTTTATTCAAAAGTCTTCTTACGAAATGCGTAATCGTCCAAAATAAAAATAATATGGTGAATGCACTGAAAAGCGCAGACATAGCATTGATAATTATAGAATATTTAGAACCATCTCCGAAGCCAAAAATAGCTGCAACAGCACCCATTAATTGAAATAATGCAGCACCAGGAGCGTGCGTAACTTCTAATTTTACAGCAGATGAAATGTATTCTCCGCAGTCCCAAAAACTAAAATTAGGTTCAATAGTAGATAAATAGGTGAAAAATGCAATGGCAAAAACCACCCAACCTAAAATGGTGTTCCATTTTTTGAAAGTCCAATTCTTCATAGAAATTTTTAAAAATTTACAATGTTGCGAAATTAAGTTTTTTTATTCTGATATTTTCTAAAACATAGATTTATTAAGAATATTTTAAGAAAAAAAATGAAAAAATAAATTTAAACATTTGTTTGGCTTAAAATTTGGTAAAGAATTGAACAAAAAACATGAAAAAAATCATTTCTATTTGCTTTCCGTTCAAAATGTTAGGACAAAATGATAAATTTATTTGATTTTTTTCTTATTTTTGCAATCGGTTTTTTAGAGAAAAATGAAGAAAATGACGAACGTTTTTGATAATATTCTCGGGTTAATTGGTAATACTCCAATGGTGAAACTTAATGAAGTAACTAAGAATATTCCAGCAAAAGTTTATGCTAAAATAGAATCTTTTAATCCGGGGCATTCTACTAAAGATAGAATCGCGCTTCATATTATAGAAGCTGCCGAAAGAAAAGGTCTTTTAACTCCTGGTGCTACTATCGTAGAAACCACTTCTGGAAATACGGGCTTTTCTATCGCTATGGTAAGTATTATAAAAGGATATAAATGTATTCTTTCTGTAAGTGATAAAACCAAGCCAGAAAAAATTGCTTATCTTAAAGCTTTGGGTGCTACTGTATACGTTTGTCCTGCTTCTGTTCCTGCAGACGATCCTCGTTCTTATTATGAAGTAGCGAAAAGAATTGCAGCAGAAACACCTAATTCTATTTACATCAATCAATATTTTAACGAGCTGAATATTGACGCACATTATTCTTCTACTGGTCCAGAAATTTGGGAACAGACAGAAGGAAAAATCACTCATCTTTTTGCTTGTACAGGAACTGGTGGAACACTTTCTGGTTCTGCTAAATTTTTAAAAGAAAAAAATCCTGATATCAAAATTATTGGTGTAGATGCAGATGGTTCTATCCTAAAAACCTATCACGAAACAGGTGAAATAGACCCTTCTGAAATTCATTCATACCAAATTGAAGGTTTAGGTAAAAACCTTATTCCATCCGCTTTACTTTTTGACAGAATAGACCATTTTGTAAGAGTAAATGATGAAATGAGCGCTTATTGTACTAGAGAAATAGCACTTAAAGAAGCGATTATGGGCGGTTATACTACTGGAGCTGTTTTACAAGCACTTAGACAATATGCTCACGCAAATCCTTTTTCAGAAAACGATTTAGTAGTCCTAATTTTCCCTGACCACGGTTCTAGATACATTACCAAAGTATACAGTGATAAATGGATGGAAGAACAAGGATTCATCAATAATTGTGTCCATAATTACGAAGAAGTTTTTAAAACAGAATACATTAAATAAATATAGAATTCAGATGTCCTTCTTGGCATCTGATTTTTTTAAAATTTAAAATACAAATCTACAATATCATCGAAATGAAAGATATTTTTGAAAGAATTAAAGAAAATCCTGGTCCTCTAGGTCAATTTGCAGATTATGGTGAAGGTTATTTCATTTTTCCAAGATTGGAAGGCCCAATTGGTCCTAGAATGAAATTCCAAGGAAAAGAAGTTATTTTTTGGAGTGCAAATGATTATTTAGGACTTTGTAATCACCCAGAAGTTCTAGAAGCTGACGCTAAAGCAGCTGCAGAATACGGAATGTTCTATCCGATGGGAGCTAGAGCAATGTCTGGTGAAACAGAACAACACTTACAATTAGAAAGAGAATTAGCTGATTTCGTAGGCAAAGAATCTGCTTATTTATTGAATTTTGGTTACCAAGGAATGGTATCTACAATTGATGCTTTGGTTTCTAGACATGATGTAATTGTTTATGATTCTAATTCTCACGCTTGTATTGTAGATGGAGTTCGTCTTCACATGGGAAAAAGCTTCATGTTCCGTCATAACGACATGGATAGCTTCGAAAAAAATATTAAAAGAGCTACTAAAGTTGCAGAAGAAAACGGCGGAGGTATTTTAGTAATCACTGAAGGAGTTTTCGGGATGACTGGTCAACAAGGAAAGCTTAAAGAAATTGCAGAATTCAAAAAACAATACAGTTTCCGTTTATTAGTAGATGATGCTCATGGTTTCGGTACTTTAGGAAAAACTGGAGCTGGAGCTGGAGAAGAGCAAGGTTGCCAAAACCAAATTGATGTGTACTTCTCTACTTTTGCTAAATCTATGGCTGGTTTCGGTGCATTTATCGCTGGAAACAAAGAAATCATCAGATACTTAAAATTCAATCTTCGTTCTCAAATTTTCGCAAAATCATTGACGATGCCAATGGTAATTGGAGGTTTAAAAAGATTAGAACTTTTAAGAACAAGACCAGAAATCAAAGCTAAACTTTGGGAAAACGTAGAAAAACTACAAAAAGGATTATTAGACAGAGGTTTCAACCTTGGAAATTCTAACACTTGTGTTACTCCTGTTTTCATGCAAGGGACACCAGTAGAAGCTACTCTTCTAGTTAAAGATTTAAGAGAAAATTTTGGAATATTCACTTCTGTAGTAGTATATCCAGTAATTCCAAAAGGAAGCATTCTTCTAAGATTAATTCCTACAGCTTCTCACACAGATGCTGAAATCAATGAAACTCTTGCTGCTTTTGAAGCTATTCACGATAAATTAGTGAATGGTGTTTACAAGCAACAAGCTGAAAAATTATTAGAAGAACAAAATTTGAGTTTTAAACCGCTTTAATTTTTATTAAAATAAAAAATTGAAACCGTTTGGAACTCCAAACGGTTTTTTTAATGCATAAATATTATGAAAAAAGTAACTCTAACTAAGAATGATTACACTAGAATTTACAAAGCCATCACTGATGCTAAAAATTCTAAAACCATTAACAGCAATGAGGCCGAAAAGCTTTTGTCTGAGCTAAGTAAAGCAGAAATTGTACCTTCAGAAAATATTGATAAGGATGTAGTCACTATGAATTCTGAAGTAAAACTTTTTTTTGAAAATACTCAAAAAGAGCAATCCTTTAAAATTGTATATCCACAAGATGCCAATCTAAAAGAAAATAAAATCTCCATTTTTTCACCTATTGCTACAGCATTAATTGGTTACAAAATCGGTGACGAAATAGAATGGATTGTTCCTGGCGGAATGACCAAAATAAAAATTGTAGATCTTATTTATCAGCCAGAAGCAGCTGGAGATTTTGATTTATAAAATTCAATGAATTATAATCCGTGAGAAACTCTTCTGACGGATTTTTTATTCCAAAAATCTATAGGAAAATCATACCTTTGCAAAAATTCATTTTTTGAAAGATTTACTGCTCATCACTCCTCCATTTACCCAACTCAATACGCCGTATCCTGCAACTGCGTACTTGAAAGGATTTCTTAATACCAAAAATATTTCGAGTTATCAAATCGATTTGGGAATTGAAGTCATCTTAGAAATTTTTTCCAAAAAAGGAGTAACCCAAATTTTTAACGTAAAGCCTGAAAATTTATCTGAAAACACTCAGAGAATTTTTGCGTTAAAAGAAGAATACATCAAAACCATAGATGAAGTTATTGCTTTTCTTCAAAACAAAAAACCAACACTTGCAAGACAAATTTGCAGCATGAATTTCTTGCCAGAAGCTTCCAGATTTAATCAGTTAGATGATATGGAATACGCTTTTGGAAACATGGGATTACAAGACAAAGCAAAACATCTCGCTACCCTTTATTTAGAAGATTTATCAGATTATATTGTAGAAAATATTGATGAAAATTTTGGATTTAGCAGATATGCAGAACGATTAGGAAGAAGTGCTAATTCGTTTGACGAGTTATATCAAAAACTCCAATCAGAAAAAACTTTTGTAGATAACTTTACAGTTGAAATTTTATATAAAAAACTTCTCGAAACGCAGCCGAAACTGGTTTGTTTTTCCGTTCCCTTTCCTGGTAATTTGTATTCAGCATTTAGATGCGCTCAATATATCAAAAATCATTATCCAAACATTAAAACAGCTTTTGGAGGTGGTTTTGCCAATACAGAACTTAGGGATTTAAAAGACAAAAGAGTTTTTGAATTTTTTGATTTCATCACATTAGACGATGGCGAACTGCCAATAGAATTGCTCTTTGAAAACGTCTGTCATTCTGAACATAGTGAAGCATCTTTATTCAAGCGAACCTTCCTATTAGAAAATGGAGAAGTTGTTTATAAAAACAATTCAGAAAGACACGATTATAAACAAGCCGAAATCGGGACGCCAGATTACACAGATTTACCTTTAGATCAATACATTTCTGTAATAGAAATCGCAAATCCTATGCACAGTTTGTGGAGTGATGGAAGATGGAATAAACTCACAATGGCTCATGGTTGTTATTGGGGAAAATGTACTTTTTGCGATATTTCGCTCGATTATATCAAAATTTATGAGCCTATTGCTGCTAAAATTTTGGTTGACAGAATGGAAGAACTCATTGAAAAAACAGGAGAAAACGGTTTTCACTTTGTAGATGAAGCAGCACCTCCAGCTTTAATGCGAGAAGTGGCTCTTGAAATTTTGAGAAGAAAACTCGTGGTAACTTGGTGGACCAATATTCGATTTGAAAAAAGTTTTACACGAGATTTATGCTTTTTATTGAAACTTTCAGGCTGTGTAGCGGTTTCTGGCGGTTTAGAAGTAGCATCGGACAGATTATTAAAACTCATTAACAAAGGAGTTTCAGTTGCTCAAGTTGCCAAAGTTACCAGAAATTTTACCGAAGCAGGAATTATGGTTCACTCCTATTTAATGTACGGTTATCCTACACAAACAGAAAAAGAAACCATCGATTCTTTGGAAATGGTTCGTCAAATGTTCGAAATGGGGATTTTACAAAGTGGATTTTGGCATCAATTTGCCATGACCGCGCATTCTCCTGTTGGGAAAAATCCTGAAGAATTTGGCGTAATTCCTCATCTAAAAGAGATTACTTTTGCCAACAACGATGTAGAATTTCAAGATAAAACCGGAATCGACCACATTAAATTTAGTTTTGGACTCAAAAAATCGCTGTTTAATTATATGCACGGAATTTGTTTTGAAAATTCACTGCAAGAATGGTTTGATTTTAAAATTCCGAAAACTACCATTCATCCTGATTATATTCACGATTGTCTTTTAGAAGAAGACAACTTTAGCACCAAACCAAATGCTAAAATTATTTGGGCAGGAGCGAAACCTTTGGTAGAGTTTTTCACGAAGTCAAAAAAAGGAAATTCTTGGGAAATGGCAACACTTACCTTCCATGAAAAGACCAATGTTTTCAGTATCAATTTAGAAAAAGAAAAAGCAATTTGGTTAATAGAAACAATTGACGAAATGTCTATTCATGCTGATAAAAACATAACATTCAATCAGTTAAAAGCAAAATATGAATTAGATTTTGATGATTTCGAATTGTTTTGGTATTCTAAACCGATGCAAATTTTGAAAGAAAACGGAGTTATCTTAACCTTATAAAAACAAAAAACTCGAGCAAAATTGCTCGAGTTTTTATTTTATTGTGAAGAATTTTAATCACAAAGGATAATTCCTTTATCATTACTAAATTCTACTACACCACTGTTGATTGAATAAGAAAAAACACTGTTCTTTTCGTTTTCTTTGGTAAAGAATTTTGCAAAATTTTCATTCTGAATTTCATTTGTGAAAACTCTTACTTTACCATTCACTAAAGAAGAAACAATAGCGGCGTGGTTTTTCATGATATGGAAATCACCATTTTTTCCAGGAAGAAGAACTGAATCTACTTCACCATCAAAAACTACAAATTCCGGAGTTAATATTTTAATATTCATTTCTTTTCAAATTATAGATTATAGATTTTAAATTTTAAATTGTTGAAATCAAATCTAAAATCTAAAATTTAACATTTAAAATTTATTAAGCGTTTTCAGCAAGCATTTTTTGACCTGCTTCGATAGCTTCTTCGATAGTTCCTTTCAAGTTGAAAGCAGCTTCTGGTAAGTGATCTAACTCACCATCGATGATCATGTTGAAACCTTTGATAGTATCTTTGATATCTACTAAAGCTCCTTTAAGACCTGTAAATTGCTCTGCAACGTGGAAAGGTTGAGATAAGAATCTCTGTACTTTTCTAGCTCTATATACTACTAATTTATCTTCTTCAGAAAGTTCTTCCATACCAAGGATTGCGATGATATCTTGAAGCGCTTTATATCTTTGAAGAATTTCTTTTACTCTCTGAGCTGTATCATAATGCTCATTTCCTAAAATTTCTGGAGTTAAGATTCTAGAAGTAGAAGCTAATGGATCTACTGCTGGATAAATACCTAATGAAGCAATTTTTCTATCTAATACGGTAGTGGCATCTAAGTGAGCAAACGTAGTTGCTGGAGCCGGGTCAGTTAAGTCATCCGCAGGAACGTAGATTGCTTGTACAGAAGTAATAGAACCGTTTTTAGTAGAAGTAATTCTTTCTTGCATTGCTCCCATTTCAGAAGCAAGAGTTGGTTGGTAACCTACTGCAGAAGGCATACGTCCTAAAAGTGCAGATACCTCAGAACCAGCTTGTGTAAATCTAAAGATATTATCTACGAAGAATAATACGTCTCTACCTTGACCTGATTCACCACCATCTCTGAAATATTCAGCAACAGTAAGACCAGAAAGTGCTACTCTAGCTCTTGCACCAGGAGGTTCGTTCATCTGTCCGAAAACGAAGGTACATTTAGAATCTTTCATTTCTTCTAAATCTACTTTAGATAAATCCCATCCACCTTCTTCCATAGAGTGCATGAAACCTTCACCATATTTAATGATACCAGATTCTAACATCTCTCTAAGAAGGTCGTTTCCTTCTCTTGTTCTTTCACCTACACCAGCGAACACAGATAAACCACCGTGTCCTTTAGCAATATTATTGATTAATTCTTGAATTAATACTGTTTTTCCTACACCAGCACCACCGAATAAACCAATCTTACCACCTTTTGCATAAGGTTCGATAAGGTCGATTACTTTGATACCAGTAAATAAAACTTCAGCCGAAGTAGAAAGCTGATCGAAATGAGGAGCTTCTCTGTGGATTGGCAAACCGCCATCTTTAGATAAATTAGGAAGTCCGTCAATTGCATTACCTACTACGTTAAAAAGTCTTCCGTTTACACCATCACCTGTAGGCATGGTAATTTGGTTTCCTGTTCCTACAACTTCTTGCCCTCTTTGTAAACCGTCAGTAGCGTCCATTGAGATACATCTTACCATATCTTCACCAATGTGTTGTTCTACTTCTAATACAACAGTTTCTCCGTTTGATTTTTTAATTTCAAGAGCATCATAAATTTTTGGTAATTCTTCTACTTCTTGAAAAAGAACGTCTATAACTGGACCGATAATTTGTGAAATTTTCCCTTTAATTTGGTTTGCCATTGCTTTATTTTTTCTTGTGGTGCAAATATAGTGATTCTCTTCAAAATACATAATCAAAAATCAATATTTTTTTTCATCTTTGCACACAGAAAATGTAAGCGGTTTTGAAACTCATAGAAGATTTAAATTTTTATCACGAAAAATCTCCTAAAGTTCTTTCTTTAGGAATGTTTGACGGAGTTCATCTCGGTCATATTTCCATCATCAATCAATTGAAAGACACGGCAAAAAAAAATAATTTAGAGACTTCTTTGCTCACCTTTTGGCCTCATCCTAGGAAAATTTTCAACCCAAATGACGACCTTAAACTGCTCAACACATTAGAAGAGAAACTTTTTTTACTAGAAAAGTCTGGAATTGACATTTTATTTTTACAAAAATTTGATGAACATTTCAGAAACTTAACTGGCGAAGAATTTATCCGTGAAATTCTCATCAAAAAACTGAATGTAAAACACATTATCATAGGTCACGACCACGTTTTCGGGAAAAATAAATCTGGAAACTTCGAATTGCTTCAAAAGCTTTCTTCCGAATTAGATTTTACTGTAGAGCAACTACAAGCCATCAAAAATGAAGACGATTTCAATATCAGTTCTACTAAAATTAGAAATTGCTTAGGAAACGGAAACATCGTGGGCGCCAATAAAATGCTGGGTTATTCCTACTCTCTTTCTGGAAAAGTAATTGACGGGAAAAAGCTGGGAAGAACAATAGGTTATCCTACTGCAAATCTAGAAATAAACGAACTGAAACTCTTGCCTAAAAAAGGGGCTTATATTGTAGAGGTTTTTGTGAAAGACCAATTTTACAAAGGCATGATGAGCATTGGCACTAATCCTACTGTAAATGGAGATAGACTTACTGCAGAAGTATACATTTTAGATTTCAATCAAGAGATTTACGGCGAAGTTATCACTGTGAAATTCAGAGATTTTCTACACGAAGAAATTAAATTTGAATCGCTAGAAAAACTTATCGAAAGATTAGATGAAGACAAGGTTTTGACCGAAAATTTTAACTTTAGTTAAGAATTAAGTTCATCTATACATTCAATCGCCATTTTTTATAAACTTTCATAAATTTCTATAGTTTTGCAGGAATCATAAAATAAAACTATGGAAGCAGAAATTATTATTTCTTTACTTACCCTTATTGCACTAGAAACCGTTCTAGGAATAGACAATGTAATCTTCATTTCTATTTTGGCAAATAAATTACCTATAAATCAACAGAAAAAAGCCAGAAGAATCGGGCTCATTCTTGCTGGAGTGATGAGACTTGGTTTATTACTCTTGATTAGTCAAATTATGAAACTAGACCAAGATTTATTTACCGTTTTCGAAACGGGAATCTCAGGTAAAGATTTGATTTTAATTCTTGGAGGTTTATTCCTACTCTACAAAAGCACCGCCGAAATTTATCATAAAATGGAAGGCGAAGATGGTGATGTAACTAAAACCATGATTGTAACGAGTTTCGGACAAGTGATTTTCCAAATTTTATTAATGGATTTGGTGTTCTCTGTCGACTCTATTATTACTGCAGTAGGAATGGTAAAAGAAGTTTGGGTAATGTATGTAGCGGTGATTGTAACGGTGATTATCATGCTATTTGCTGCAGAACCTATCAGCAATTTCGTGAATAAACATCCTGCTTTTAAAATTTTAGCACTTTCATTCTTGCTATTGATTGGTTTTTCACTAATCGTGGAAGGTTTTGGCAAAGAAATTCCGAAAGGTTATATTTACTTTGCGATGGCATTTTCACTTTTGGTAGACATTATTCAAATGAAAACGACCAAAAAATCTGAACCTGTACATCTTCACGAACATTACAAAGAAGAAGAACAGCATCTTGATAAAGATGTTTTATAAAGCACAAAGCATTCAGAAATTCTGAATGCTTTTTTTATGAACTTAAAATTTCTTCTTTTATTTTCTTTGTTAAACTTTCATACACCAATTGATAAGAATCATCAATGAGTTTTTTGATGAATTCTGGCTTCAATCCTTCGCAAATTACAGAATTCCAATGCGTTTTATTCATATGATAGGCTCCTGAAATTTGGTAATATTGCTCTCGCAGTTCTTCGTTGTAATCTGCAGTATTTTTTGCCGAAAAGACCAATGGTTGATTTTCTAAAGCCATTAATAGAAACATTTTACCACCTACTTTAAAGACTAAAGTAGTTTCATCAAACGGAAAACCTTCCGTAACTCCTTTTTTGTTGAGACAATATTCTCTTATTTCTTCGGCTAACATTTTAGTAGTTGGTAGTTAGTATTTTGGTAATTAGACTTTCTTATTCTCAATTAAAACAAATTTACTAAATTTATACTCATAAAGATCAACACTAACTACCAATTACTTAAAAATATGAAGGCTTTAATTATAGGAGCAACTGGCGCTACAGGAAAAGATTTGGTTCAAAAACTAAGTCAAGACAAAGATTTCGAAGAAATTCATGCTTTTGTAAGAAAACCTGTAACACCTATTTCTGAAAAAGTGAAATTTCATGTAGTAAATTTCGAAAAGACAGAAGAATGGAAAGATTTGGTACAAGGTGATGTCGCTTTTTCTTGCCTCGGAACTACCTTGAAAGATGCAGGAAGCAAGGAAGCACAGCGAAAAGTAGATTTTGATTATCAATTGCAATTTGCCAAAACTGCCAAAGAAAATGGCGTGGAAGATTTCGTTTTGGTTTCTGCTTATGGAGCCAATCCTAATTCTAAAATCTTCTACTCTAGAATGAAGGGCGAATTAGAAGAAGAAGTAAAAAAGCTTCATTTTAATAAAATTACCATTTTCCAACCTGGAATGCTTGATCGAAAAAACACTGACAGAACTGGCGAAGTTTTAGGAGCTAGAATTATAAAATTCGTCAATAAATTTGGCGTTTTAGAATCTCAAAAACCATTGCCAACAGACATTTTAGCACAAGCTTTAGTGAATTCATCTAAAATAAAATCTTACGGATATTCTAAAATAAAATTAGGCAGTATTTTCAGTTTTGCAGAAAAAAATAAGAATTAGGTTTTAGGGATTAGGTTTTACTTTATCCAAAGCCCTAATCCCTAAAAGACTATTTAAAATATTTCGTAATAGATTCAGAAGTAGGTTTTGTAGTACTTACAAAAGTATCAATCAACTCACCTTTTTCGTTAAGCAAAAATTTCTCGAAGTTCCAAAGAATGGTAGTACTTTTTACTCCGTTTAGTTTTTTGTCTGTTAAAAATTTAAAAATGGGAGCAATATCTTTTCCTTTCACAGAAACTTTAGCCGCCATCGGAAAGGTAACGCCGTAATTTTTTTTGCAAAAAGCACCAATTTCTTCATTGCTTCCAGGTTCTTGCCCACCAAAATTGTTTGCAGGAAAACCTACAATCACCAATTGGTCTTTGTACGTTTCGTACAACTTCTGTAAACCTTCATATTGTGGCGTAAAACCACATTCTGACGCTGTGTTTACAATCAAGATTTTCTTGCCTTTAAACTTAGAAAAATCAATGGTTTTACCGTCTAAAGCTTTCACTTTAAAAGAATGAATGGATTTTGCTTGTTGCGCCTGCGAAGAAAAAAGTCCAAAAAATGCCATAAGAATAAATAATATTTTTTTCATTTTGATTTTATTTGATTTCAAATTTAGTCATAAAAAAACTGCAAAATCCATAGAAATTGCAGTCATAGAAATTTTTTATCGTAAAGTTTTATTAGAACTTAAAAGTATTGGCTGGAAATGCTTTGTTGACTTCAATTTTATAAAGAATCATCACATAATCTCCTTCTTTTTTCGGCGTAGTTGCTTCAATTCTGAAAGGCATTACCAAATTATTCACTTTTTTGAAATCAGAATACACCAACGTTTCGTCTTTCTTTTCTTCTTTTAACAGTAAAAAGTTCTGAACATCAAAATAATAAACAGTTTTATTCACATTTTTGGTGAGTTCTACCTTATAACAGTCTCTTTCTCCTACTTTTTCTTTACCAAGAACTTGTGCGGTAAAACCTTTGTTTTCGTAATCGATGAAATCTGTGTCAAAGCTTTCTGGAACGTAATTTTTTTGAATCTGAAGTTTATTCACCACGTAATTCATCGCGTAACCATTTTTACCATCATATCCTTCTATTACATTTTCTTTATTCCCGATGAATACTACTGTTTTCGTAAGATTAGGTCTTTGTTGATAAATTCTCATAGGATATTCATCATTTACGCCCAGAATTACTTTTCCTTGTAAGATAATAGAATTCAGCAGTTTCCAGTTGGTTAAGCCTCCTGTTAACTCTATATTTTTATCAATAATTTGTTTAGCAGTTTGCGCCGAAAATATGGTGGTTACTAGAATTGTAGCGATTAATAGTATCTTTTTCATTCAATCTTTTTTACGAAGTTTCAAATATAAAGTTTTTGTGTTAAGTTCCAATTTTCAACACCCTTTTTTTTGAAATATTTATATCAACAGCATAACTTTTTTATGACGTTTTCGTTTCACTATTCAGAATAGCTTTCGCTTTTTCTAAATCTTCGGGAACATCTATACCAACTCCTACAAAATCTGTTTCTACCATTTTGATTTTCATTCCGTTTTCCAGATAACGAATCGCTTCTATTTTTTCTGAAATTTCAAGTGGAGTCATCGCCAAATTTGCAAATTTCAACAATGCTTCTTTCCTGAAAGCGTAAACACCAATATGTTTGTAATATAGGTGTTCTACAGAGGTTTCTCTAGGATAAGGAATTACAGAACGACTGAAATACATCGCAAAATTCTGTAAATCTGTAATGACTTTTACATTATTCGGATTTTCAATTTCTTCTTTTTCCTTTAACCTGATTTTAAGAGAAGCCAATGAAATTTCTTTGTCTACATCATTTTTAAAAACTTGAATCAATTGTTTCAAAGGTTCAGTTTTCAGGAAAGGTTCGTCACCTTGAACATTAATCACAATATCGCAATCAATATTTTGAACCGCTTCTGCTATTCTGTCGCTTCCCGTTTCGTGTTCACCCGTCATTACAGCTTTTCCACCGATTTTGGTGATTTCTTCAAAGATAATTTCAGAATCAGTCGCCACGAAAACCTCATCAAATAGCTGAGTTTCCAAAACGTTTTGATAAGTAGTAGCAATTACGGTTTTGTCGCCTAAAATCTGCATTAATTTCCCAGGAAATCTACTTGCAGCATAGCGAGCTGGAATGACAGCGATAATTTTAAGCGTTTCGAGTTCCGAGTTTCTGGTTCCGAGATTATTCATTATTGAATTTGAAAATTTTATTTAAAAAATATCGCTGATTGAGCTTATTTAGCAGATTAAAATCCTCTAAATTTACTCAATCAGCGAGAGATAAATTTATTTTAATTTAGCTAAAGCATTTTCAAGTTTCGGGAACATTTTTTGTAAATCTTCTACTGAACAAGCGCCAACTGATGCTCTAAACCAAGGCATTTCTCTAGAATTTCCAAATGCTGAAAATGGCACTAATGCTACTCCTGCATTTTCGATTAAATAGAAAACTAAATCGGTAGAATCTTTCAGAACTTTTCCGTTTTCGGTGGTTTTTCCTACATAATCTAATTTAATGGTTAAATATAAGGCACCCATTGGTTTAATGCTATCTACCGCGAAATTTTTAGATTTCATTTCTTGAATTCCAGCATGTAGAACTTCTAAACTGTGCGCAATTTTACCTTTGAAATCATTCACAAATTCGTTTACAGCTGGTGTATTATCTAAAAATTCTGCTACGGCTTGTTGTTCTGGTTTCGGCGCCCAAGCTCCAACGTGTGTTAATAGCGCTTTCATTCTATCAATCACTTTAGTTGGTCCAAAACTCCATCCTACTCTAACTCCAGTTGCTGCGAAACATTTAGAAGTTCCATCGATATAAATGGTGTAATCTCTAAGTTCTGGATAAAGAGAAACCGGATTAAAATGTTCTGAATCACCAAACGTAAGCATTGCATAAATTTGGTCGTACATTAAGTAAAGTGGCTTTTCGCCTTCTCCTCTTTTTTTATTTTCTGCAATTACCGCCTCACAAATTTCTGAAAGTTGCTCTTTGGTAAACATGGTTCCAGTTGGATTTAGCGGAGAACAAAGCGCCAATAAAACTGCACCTTCTAAATGTGGTGTAATCACATCGGCTGTCGGCAAAAAATTATCTTCTGGAGAAACTTCTAGTTCTACTGCATTGGCAGAAGTTAAGTAAGCGTAGTGGTTATTATTCCAAGAAGGAACGGCATAAACTACTTTGTCTCCTTCGTCTACAATAGTTTTAAAAGTAGCATAAATTAACGGTCTAGAACCGCCAGAAACCAAAATATCATCTGGAGAATAGTCTAAATTCCAACGAGATTTAATGTCTTTTGCTACTGCTTTTCTTAATGAAAGCAAGCCATTTGCAGGAGGATAATTGGTTAAATTATCTGCGTAAGCTTTCTGAATATTTTGTTTTAATCCTGCAGGAATAGGGTAAATGTTAGAATCTAAATCACCGATGGTGAGGTTGGCAATTTCAGCTCCTTGAGCTTTGAGTTCGTTTACTTGATTACCGATTTTAATAATTTCTGAACCGATAAGGTTTTGAGCGAGTTTTGAAACCACTTTTTATTAAGATTTTGTTGTTAATGATTTTTCAAATTTAAATAAAATAAAAAAGTTCACAAAAGATTAAAAACCTAAAGATTTGTTAAACTTCTGTGAACTTAAAAGCATTAGATTAAAATATTTATAGTTTTAAATCTTTTTTTACTTCATTGATTTTTTGTTCCAGAGAAGCTTGTTTAGCCTTGAAATCTGCTTCGTTTTCAATTTTATCTTTCACAGAAAAATAGAATTTAATCTTCGGCTCTGTTCCTGAAGGTCTGATACAAACTTTAGTTCCGTCTTCTGTGTAATAGATTAACACATTAGATTTCGGAATATCATTCATTACTTTTCTCTCTCCTGTAATTACATTAAGACAAGTTTGTTCTTGGAAATCTTTTACTTCCAAAACTTTAGAGCCTGCCAATTCTTTTACAGGATTTTCTCTGAAATCTACCATCATTTGAGCAATTTCTTCGGCACCAGTTCTTCCTTTTCTTACCACGTTCACCAAACCTTCTTGATACATACCTATTTCTTTGTAAATATCAATCATGTACTGATACATGGTTTTTCCTTGTGCTTTGCAAACGGCTGCAATTTCGCAAGCCAATAAAATAGAACCACAACTGTCTTTATCTCTTACGAAATCTCCTGTCATAAATCCGAAAGATTCTTCACCACCGCAAATGAATTTTTCTTGACCTTCTACATCACGAATCATTTTACCAATCCATTTGAAACCAGTTAATCCTACTTTGCAATCTACTCCGAATTTTTCAGCTACATCAAAGAAACAGTCAGAAGTTACAATCGTAGAACCGATGAACTCTTTTCCTGTAATTTTACCAGCTTTTTTCCATTGGTCAAGAATGTAATACGTCAAAATCATATTGGTTTGGTTACCATTCAACAACTGAATTTCGCCATCTAGATTTCTAACCGCAATTCCTAATCTGTCGCCATCTGGATCACAACCAATTACAATGTCACCATTCGTAATATTTGCCAAATCTACCGCCATAGAAAGCGCTTTTGGCTCTTCAGGATTTGGAGATTCTACCGTTGGGAAATTTCCAGAAGGAATCATTTGTTCTTTAACCAAATCTACTTTGGTGAAACCTGCTTTTGCTAAAGCTTTAGGAATCGTAGTATAAGTAGTACCGTGAATAGAAGTGAAAACGATGTTTACATTATCTCTTCCAATATTTTGGTACAATGAATTTTCCATACAAGTATCGATGTACACATCATCTTGCTCTTCGCCAATCCATTCGATTAAATCATCATTTCCGTTGAATTTAATTTCGTCGAATTTTGTAGCGTAAACTTCTTTGATGATATTTTCATCATTTGGTGGAACTACTTGTGCTCCATCATTCCAATATACTTTGTAACCGTTATATTCTGGTGGATTGTGAGAAGCCGTCAAAACGATTCCCGCATTACATTTTTTATCACGAACCGTGAAAGAAAGTTCTGGAGTTGGTCTGTGTTCTTTGAAAAGCAACACTTTAATTCCGTTTGCAGTAAGAACATCCGCACACATTTTTCCAAATTCTTTGGAATTATTTCTCACATCATAAGCAATTGCTACTTTTATTTCCTGATTTGGAAATTGTTGATGAAGATAATTCGCCAAACCTTGAGTTGCTTGTCCGAGTGTATATTTGTTTAATCTATTGGTTCCTACTCCCATAATTCCTCTCATTCCGCCAGTTCCGAATTCTAATTCTCTGTAAAAACTGTCTTCTAATTCTGGAGAATTGGTATCAATCCAATTCTGAACTGTTGCTCTGGTTTCTGCATCAAAAGTATCTGATAACCAAAGTTTTGCTTTTTCCAAAGTTGTCATATATTTAAATTTTTTGTTTTTTTAATTTTTAAATGTTCTGTCATTCTGAATGCAGTGAAACGGAATGAAGAATCTCTTAAAATAGATTCTTCGCTACACTTTGTTTCGCTCAGAATAACAAATCGTCAATGCTTATTTCAATTTTCTGTTTTCCACAGAAGCTTTGTCTTTTTTTGTTAATTTATTGAGCGGTTCTCCGTAGAAAATTAGTTTTGAGGTATTTTCTAGAGTTCCTTTCATTTCTTGGTCTATATTTAATCCTGCAGAAGCTCCATTTTTACAAAGAATTTCTAAATTTTCTACATAAAAATACGGCGCCATTATACTTGCAGAATCTGCTAATTTTAAATTCAAATTTTTAGTTTCTCCTAGAATATTGGCATTAGATTTCTCTGCCATTTCTATTTTGCTTTTTGGTGCAATTACCGCTCCCATAAATTTAGAGTTTCCTTTTAGATGAAGTGAAAATTCTGGTGTTTTTACTTGTCCAGAAACATTCATTTCTACTTTATCAGAAAGTGAAACCTCATTTAAATCGTTTTTACCAAAAATAGTGATATTGTAAAAATCTACTTGGTTTGTTTTTCGATTTTCTTCGATGGTTAAAATTCCGTTTTCTACTTCTATATCTAGATTTTTGTAAACATTAGGATATGTTTCTACACTTACCAAATTCTGATTTCCTTTCGCAAAAAACACTTTGAAATCTCCTTTAAGATTCAATTTAGTAAAATTTTCTACCGTTACGTCTTTCACTTCTATTTCCCCTTTTGGAGAAATTTTAGAGCAAGCCAAAAGAGTAAGGCAAAGGTTTAGGTAAAGGAAAAGTTTTGTGATATTTTTCATTTTTTAACATTGCGTTTCTACGGAATGATTTTATTTTTCATTTTTTCGTTGGAATAAATTCCAACTTTATAATATCTGTCGTTCCTACGGAACTCTGCTGTTTGTTTTATTATTTCTACAAACGTTTCGTTCCTAGGGAACTTTTTATTTTCAAATTTTCAAATTAGCACACTTTCAAATTAAATTACTTCTTCAATATGATAATTCTTATGACCTCTACTTTGTCTGATAATGAGTTCACCTAAAAATCCTGCTACAAACAGTAATGTTCCCATAATCATCATCGTTAATGCAATGTAAAACCAAGGATTTTCGGCGATTAAATTTCCATAAACGTGATAATAATACACGTCAACTAATTTGGTTGCACCCAACCAAAATGCTGAGAAAAACCCGAAAATAAACATTAAAGTTCCTACTGCTCCGAAGAAGTGCATCGGTCTTCCTCCGAATTTACTTACAAACCAAAGCGTAATTAAATCCAGAAAACCACGAATAAATCTTTCTGTCCCGAATTTAGAAGTTCCATAAGGTCTGGCTTGATGCTGAACTGGTTTTTCGGTGATTCTCTTGAAACCTGCATTTGCTGCCAAAACTGGAATCCATCGGTGTAAATCTCCGTAAACATCTACCGATTTTACCACTTGTTTTCTGTATGCTTTCAGACCACAATTGAAATCGTGTAATTCTACTCCAGAGAGATTTCTTGCCGCTGAATTGAAGAGTTTTGAAGGAAGATTTTTGGTCATTACATTGTCAAAACGTTTTTTCTTCCAACCAGAAACCAAGTCGTATTTTTCGTCTACAATTTTGTTGTATAATTCAGGAATTTCTTCTGGAAAATCTTGCAAATCTGCATCCATTGTAATCACTACATCGCCTTGAACTTTCTCAAAAGCGGCATGTAACGCTTGAGATTTCCCATAATTTCTAGAAAATTTAATGCCGTGAACATGATGATTTTCTTTGGATAAATTTTCTATAATTTGCCAAGAAGAATCTGTACTTCCATCATCTACGAACCAAATTTCGTAAGACAATTGGTTTTCTTGGCACACTTTATCAATTCTTGCATAAAGCTCGTGCAAAGATTCTTCTTCGTTTAATAAAGGAACTACAACGGATAAATTCATTAAAAATTATTTTATTTTTTTGAAAATTAATATCGCTAAAACGAACAGCAAAATTACAAAATATAAGCTTGTAAATAGACTTTTTATTACAGTAAATGTGCTGATTATTCTCACGCCTATTTCAGAGATTTTAGGGTAAGAAGTGAGTAAATAAATAAGACCGAAATTTTCTAAATAATCGAAAACTCCAGCAATTACAGAGAATAAAACCAAAAGAAACCACGATTCTAATTTGCCAATTTTCTTAAGAAAAAAACTCAAAATCAGAATGTTACTCATCATAAACAAGAGAGGATATACGAAATCTAATGGCAACTGACGAAACAGATAAAAATTTCTGCCACTCTTCCCTAGATTTCCTAAAAGTTCTTTGGCATAAGTAAAACTGTAACCATTGGGTTTCATGTCAAAAATCTGTAAACCATTCGCAAAATCAGTCAATTTTGGAATCGTAAAAAAGATCATCGTAAAATAAACCACACTTGACAACACAAAAAAAGTAAGGACTTTTTTGCCCGTCAAATTTTTGGAAACAGTAGTTTTTAAGCTCATTATTCTAAAGTTTTATTTCTAAAGAAAGTCCCGAAGAATGTAGACAGAATGGTATAAAATACCAAAACTGCAGCGAAAAAATACGTGAAGTTTCTGAAGGTAAACATATCTTTATCTTTTACCAGTTCTGGCGCAAAACTCTGCAATCTTTCTTGATATTTTTTATCTAGTTCTTCTTTGTCTTCTTTTTTAGCTAAAATTTGTTTTGCCTTATTGTACTCATTGTCTAGTTCGGCTTTTTGACGCTCTACATACTGATGATTCAGTAAATCTTTAGCATCTGTATCTACATAATTCAGAAAGGCAAAAATGCTGAACATGGAAAGAAAACCACCAATAAACATCGGTTTAAAAGCTCTACCAAAAGCATCTCTAAATCCTATTTCTTTTACCTCTTTTTTGTAAGTCGTCACCGAAAAATAAGCACCTAAAGTATAAAGCGCAGGCATTAAAAATGCGTTCAGAAGCATACTTGTGTTAAAATAATTGGTGTTATAACCAAAAAAATACACTCCAAAGAACACTAACATGGTCGCGATAAATATCAGAAAACCAAATGTATAAACGTTTTTACTCATTTTATTTTTAAAAATTTTTCTCGAAAATACGAGATTAGATTTTGAATTTTAAATTAATTCAGTATTTTTGCAACGGCAAGTCCTAAACAACCAGCTCCTGAGAATCCTCCAGGGTGGGAACGCAGCAAAGGTAATCGGTCGTAGCGGTGTGATTTAGGTAGCTTGCCATTTTTTTATGTCTTTTTTTGAAATTCTTCAAAAAATTATACTTCAAATTCTTCTCCCAATTCTGGAATCGAAAACTCAATGTTTCTCTCTGCAAACAATTGTTTCGCCGAATCGTGATTAATTTTTATCGGCTCGAAAGTATCAAAATGACAACCAATCACTCTTTTGGTTTTCAATAATTCTGCTGCGGCAAAACTCGCTTTTCTTGCACACATCGTGTAATGTGAACCAATTGGAAGAATAGCTGCTGTAATTTCCCCGAAAAGTCTTGGGAACAACTCCATATCTGCCATTACACCTGTATCTCCAGCAAAATACAAGTTTTTACCTTGGAATCTAAACACATATCCGCAAGGTTGTCCGCCATAAGTTCCATCTGGAAAACTAGAAGTATGATGCGCAGGAACCATAGAAATTTTCAGGTCATCAAACTTAGCAGAACCTCCGTAATTAATGTCAATAGAATTCGGGTGATTGAAATAACCACAAATTTCTGGTTGGCCAATTACCGTAGCATCTGGATGATGTTGCAATACTTCTCTTACATCTGCAATATGATCGCCATGAGCGTGAGTAATGAGCACATAATCAATCTTTTGTGCAGAAACATCAAAACCTGTTTGCTCTTTCTGAAAATTATAAAAAGGGTCAGAAAGGATGTTTTTATTATTATAAGTGAACAAAAAACAGTTTTGTCCGAGGAATTTTATTTTCATGATTTCAATATTTTAATAACTAATCCAAACTAAATTTTTTTTCTCTTTAAATTTTTGTAAAAATTTTTGATCAAAGTCTTCTAAATATTCTTCTAAAATGTATTTTTTTAATTCAAGTACTTCTTCTTCTAAAACTATAAAATCATCTGGTTTATAATTTTCATAAAATTCTCTTTTAACTCCTTTTCTTTGATATGAAATATCTTTGTAATAAATTCCTAAATTCTCATCATTTTCATTTCTTGATACAATAAAATTTTTGAAATATTTTGATATTTTTTTCTCACCTTCAAATTCCAACCAATTTAATTCTGAAGTTTCGTTATTTTCTATTGGTTCTATTAAAAAAATGTCTAGTCCCATCTTACGCAAAATAATTCAATCCTATCGCCACTAAAACGCTCATCAACAAAGTAATGATTCCCACTTGTTTTAAGAATGGGTCTAATTCTTTCGGTTCTTTTACTTCCATCATTTTTCTGCGCAAAGCGGTCAAAGGAAATACGGTAATGAAGAAAATAAATGCATAATATTTTCCTTGTTCTTGTAAACCATTCATCATCATGTAAATCAAAACCAAAATCGGTGGAAGCATCAAAATAACCATTTCATAAATCATGGCATTTTTGAAGCCTAATCTTAATGCTAGCGTTTTTTTGCCTGATTTTTCGTCGTTTTCGATGTCTCTCATATTGTTGAGATTAAGAACTGCTGCACTCAACAAACCTATTGCAGAAGCTGGTAAAAGCATATCCCAATCAAAAGATTTAGTGAACAGAAAGTAACTTCCACACACAGAAACCAGCCCGAAAAAGATAAAAACCATTAGATCTCCTAAACCAAGGTATCCATAAGGTTTTTTACCAACAGTATAACCAATTGCTGCTAAAATACAGGCAACTCCCAATCCTATAAAAGTGTAAAATTCATTAATAAAATCAGGGAAAAATGCCTTGTACAACAAAACTAAAGTAGCCACCAATGATAAAAAGGCAAACAAAAACATAGCGTTTCTCATTTGTTTTGCAGAAATTTTACCAGAAGCTACCGCACGTTGTTCTGCCTCTCCTATTCTATTTTGATCGGTTCCTTTTACACCATCTCCATAATCATTGGCAAAGTTTGACAAAACTTGATAGAGCAAAGTCACCAAAAGTGCCAAAGCAAAAATAGTCCAGTCCCAAATTTTTCCTTGTTCTAGGAGTTTCCATCTTGCAATGAAAGAACCCATAATAATTCCGCTCATCGAAAGCGGTAAAGTACGCAGACGAGCTGCTTTTATCCAATCAATCATAGTTTTTAGGATTTAGGATTCAGGATTTAGGATTTAGTTTCTAATAATCCTTAAAACCTTATTCCTTGTTTAAAAATACTCAATCGAACTGCTTTTATTCAATCAATATAGTTTTAGGATTTAGGATTTAGTTTCTAATAATCCCTAAAACCTTATTTTTTGTTTAAAAATACTCAATCGAAATGCTTTTATTCAATCGATATAGTTTTAGGATTTAATTTTTACTAATCCCTAAAACCTAACTCCTTATTAAGATATCCACTGATTATCTCCGAAATCTGGTTTACGTTTTTCTAAAAATGCGTTTCTGCCTTCTTTGGCTTCTTCAGTCATATAAGCTAATCTAGTTGCTTCACCCGCGAAAACTTGTTGGCCAACCATTCCGTCATCTGTTAAATTCATCGCAAATTTCAGCATTCTGATAGATGTTGGCGATTTTGCCAAAATTTCTTGCGCCCACTGATAAGAAGTTTCTTCTAACTCAGCGTGAGGAATTACCGCATTTACCATTCCCATATCTTCGGCTTCTTTCGCAGAATAATTTCTTCCTAAAAAGAAAATTTCTCTGGCTTTTTTCTGACCTACCATTTTTGCTAAATATGCTGAACCATAACCACCATCAAAACTGGTAACATCTGCATCAGTTTGTTTGAAAATTGCATGTTCTTCACTTGCCAAAGTCAAATCACAAACCACATGAAGAGAGTGACCTCCGCCAACTGCCCAACCGTTTACCACAGCAATCACCACTTTTGGCATGAAACGAATCAATCTTTGAACTTCTAAAATATTAAGACGATGTCTTCCATCATCACCTACATAACCTTGATGACCACGAGCTTTCTGGTCGCCACCACTACAAAAAGCATGACCACCATCTTTAGGACTTGGACCTTCACCTGTTAATAAAACCACACCAATGCTAGAATCTTCATAAGCATCATAAAAAGCATCATACAACTCTGAAGTGGTTTTAGGACGAAAAGCATTTCTAACTTCCGGTCTGTTGATAGCAATTCTCGCTACTCCATTGCACTTTTTGTACGTGATATCTTCGTATTCTTTAGCCGTTTTCCAATCTATATTCATATTTCAAAAAATTTGCTGGTAAAGATACTATTTTTGAAAAAAAGGTGCAGAATAAAAATTTAGAAATATTAATGTGATATATGTTACATAATGATTATGAATTTAATAATTTTTAATAGTATTCATTCACAATAATAACTTGTACATGAAATAAATCATTTTCAACTGTCAAAAAATAGGTTTATATTTGAAAATATTTAAAATTAATAAAATGATTATAGGTGTATTAAAAGAACCTTCTTTCGAAACAAGAGTTTCTTTACTTGCAGAATCTGCAGCAGCACTCATTAAAAAAGGAAATAAAATAGTTGTAGAATCTGGTGCAGGTGATAAATCCTTTAATAATAACCAAGAATATGAAAAAGTAGGCGCAGAAATTAAATCTAGAGCCGAAGTATTAGAACAAGCAGACATTTTATTGTCTATCCATCCTCTTGAAAATAATGATTTTGCCAAAGTTCATTCTAAAATTCTCTTAGGTGTTTATCAACCTTTATCTAACGGAGAAAACGTCATTAAATCGATTGAAAGAAAAATAACTTCTTTTTCTCTAGATATGCTTCCTAGAACAACCAGAGCACAAGCAATGGACGTATTAAGTTCTCAAGCCAATATTGCAGGTTACAAAGCAGTTTTACTCGCTGCTAATTCTTACGGAAGATATTTCCCAATGTTTATGACCGCTGCAGGAAGTATTGCTCCCGCCAAAATGCTTATTTTAGGAGCTGGAGTTGCTGGTTTACAAGCCATTGCTACCGCAAAAAGATTAGGCGCTGTAGTAGAAGTTTTCGATACTAGACCTGCGGTAAAAGAAGAAGTAATGAGTCTTGGTGCTAAATTTGTAGAAGTGGAAGGCGCTGCAGATGCCAGTACAGCTGGTGGTTATGCAGTAGAACAAACCGAAGAATACAAACAAAAGCAACAACAACGTATCGCTGAAAGTGTAGCAAAATCGGATATCATCATCACCACAGCACAAATTCCTGGTAAAAAAGCTCCGATTTTAATTACCGAAGAAATGCTCAATTCTATGAGAAATGGCTCTGTAATTATAGATTTAGCCGCTTCTACGGGTGGTAATACTCCATTTACTAAAAATAACGAAACGGTAAATTATAACGGTGTTTCTATTATTGGAAATTCTTCTCTACAATCTACCATGCCTTCTGACGCAAGTAAATTGTACGGAAAAAATATTGTAAATTTCTTACAACTCATCATTGACAAAGAAGCAAACCTTAACCTGAACTGGGAAGACGATTTGGTAAAAGGCGCTTGTATTACCCACAATGGCGAAATTATTAACGATAGAGTAAAATCTATCCTCTCTCCTTCAATGAATAACTAAAACAAAATTTTTATGAATATTATAGAGTGGATTTCTCAATACCAACAAATCATCTACATTGTAATTCTGATGATTTTTGTAGGAATTGAAGTGATAGGTCATGTACCTAGTGTACTACACACTCCTCTAATGAGTGGCGCAAATGCGATTCACGGAGTAGTGATTATTGGGGCAATTATTGTAATGGGAAAAGCTGAACCAGACAATTATTTGGCATTAATTTTAGGTTTTCTAGGAGTGATTTTAGGAACACTTAACGTAGTGGGAGGTTTTGTAGTAACAGACCGAATGCTGGAAATGTTTAGTAAAAAGAAAAAATAGAAAATCATGGGACTACTTACAATATTATACCTCATCGGTTCAGTGACCTTTATTTTAGGGTTAAAAATGCTCTCGAATCCAGCTACTGCTAGAAAAGGAAATTTGTTAGCAGCAGCAGGAATGGTTGTAGCCATTTTAGGAACTATTTTTCTTTATCAAGACGATGAAGGACAAAAATTAGGAAATTACGGTTGGATTTTTGGCGGAATTCTTATCGGAACAATCGTGGGAGCTCTTGCTGCCAAAAAAGTCAAAATGACGGCAATGCCACAAATGGTGAGTCTTTTCAACGGAATGGGAGGCGCTTGTGCCGCTTTAATTTCTTTGGTGGAATTCAATCACTTATCACACAATACTACTGGCGAAGTAAATTTAGGAACGCTTTCTATTATCCTTTTAGGATTAATCATCGGTTCTGTATCATTTGCAGGAAGTATGATTGCTTGGGGAAAACTGAATGGAAATATTAAAAAAGATTTTGCTTTTCCTGGTCAACAATTTTTAAACATTGCTATTTTATTAGCTATTTTAGGATTATCAGTGTATTTGGTAATGACTTTCAGTCCAGAAAATGCTTATTTATTCTATGTCATTTTTGGATTATCTACGCTTTACGGATTACTTTTCGTATTCCCAATTGGTGGCGCAGATATGCCTGTAGTTATTTCACTATTAAACTCATTTACGGGAGTTGCCGCAGCTTGTGGAGGATTTTTGTATGACAACAAAGTAATGTTAACTGGTGGTATTTTGGTAGGAGCAGCAGGAACTTTATTAACCATCTTAATGTGTAACGCCATGAATCGTTCTTTATTAAACGTATTGATTGGTTCATTTGGAGGCGGCGCAAAATCTTCTGGCGGAACTTCTCCTTCTGGCGGAACTGTGAAAGAAATCACGTTGAGCGATACCGCAGTTTTAATGACTTACGATAGCAAAGTAATGATTGTCCCAGGTTATGGTTTAGCAGTAGCTCAGGCTCAACATGCTTGTCATGAATTAGAAAAATTATTAGAAAGTAAAGGTGTAGATGTTTTCTACGCGATACATCCAGTTGCTGGTAGAATGCCAGGACACATGAACGTACTTTTGGCAGAAACCGATGTTCCTTATGAAAAATTAATGGAAATGGAACAAGCCAATGAAGAGTTCTCAACTGCAGATGTAGTGTTAATTCTAGGAGCAAATGACGTAGTAAACCCTGCAGCAAAAGAAGATACATCCTCTCCTATTTATGGAATGCCTATTTTAGAAGTTGAATTGGCTAAAAACGTCATCGTAAATAAACGTAGTATGAAGCCTGGTTACGCAGGAATTGAAAACGAATTATTCTACAGACCAAAAACTTCAATGCTTTTCGGAGATGCGAAAAAAGTTTTGCAAGATTTAATCTCTGAGATTAAAAATCTGTAAAATTTCAGATTTTCTTTTCCTCAAATCCTAAAGGAAGGAAAATCTGTAAATTTTAGAACTATAAAAACAAAAATCCTGTTCAGAATCTGAACAGGATTTTTTTATTGTTAAAAAAACTCATAACTCATACTTCATAACTCATACTTCATAACTCATACTTCTAAAGCATTTCCTCTTCCTTAAATTCCCTGTCATTAAAGTAAATTTCTAAAGTAGTATGGTGAACGTTGTAATGCTCTAATTCATGTTTTACTTTATCTTTCAACTTTTCAATTTCATTGTGAGAAAGTGATTTTTCAACTTGAAGATGAGCAGTCAATGCATTTTCAGTCGTGCTTAAAGCCCAAATATGAAGATGTTTAAAATCTTTCACTCCGTCAATTGCTAGAATTTCTTCTTTTAATTTATTGAAATCTACTCCTTCCGGAACTCCATCAAGAGCCAATTTTAGACTTTGGGTAAACAAACTCCAAGTTCCGTAGAGAATCACCAAAGCAATCACAATACTCATCACAGAATCTAACCAAAACCAATTGGTAAAGATAATCACAACACCAGCAATTACCACACCCAAACTCACCAAAGCATCTGCTGCCATGTGTAAATAAGCGCCTTTAATATTGAGGTCTTTGTCTTTATCTTTCATGAAAAAATAAGCAGTCAACGCATTGATGATAATCCCAATAAACGCAACAATTGCCATTACTTTTCCTTGCAAAGGTTGAGGATTGTAAAATCTAAAAACCGCTTCGAAAATAATTCCGCCAACTGCTGCAAAAAGGATTAAAGCATTAAGCAAAGCCACCAAAACCGTCACTTTTTTATAACCGTAAGTATAAGATTGTGTAGCCTTTGAATACATTAATTTAAAGGCAATGAGCGCCAAAATCAAGCTCACCACATCACTGAGATTATGTCCTGCATCTGAAAGCAAAGCCAATGAATTCTGAGACCAACCAACTCCTGCTTCTATAATCACAAAAGCTGAATTAAGGAAAATCCCAATGTAAAAAGCGTTTCTTAGTTTTTTAGAGTTTAAATCTAGCGCTGTAACATGACTATGAGCGTGATCGTGAGAATGTGACATGAAAGAAATTTTAGTCAAATTTCGGGAATTTTTTTGAGAAAAGTTGGAGTTGGTTGCGTATATTTGGCTATTCTGCAATAATAAATTAAATTTATGGCAAAACTTTTCACAGAAGAAGAAATTTTAAAGTTTTCAAGCGAAAATGAATTTATGTTTGCTACCGTTGAACTACTCAAATACACTATTCAACAATTACATAAAATCATTCACTCAAAGTACATAGACGAAATCGGAAAACCTATTAATTTAAATCGTGATTCAGCAATTTTAGCAGGTAATCTAATCCGCCTTGCAAAAATTAATACTTCATTTTTACAAAACGTTTGCGAAAACAAATTAGAAATATGTTATATCTTAAGCAGAAGTATTTACGAAACTCAAATTAATATTCTTTATTTTTTAACAAATGGGGAAGAAAATGTTTATAATAATTATGTAAAATATTCATTATTGTCAGAAAAAAAACTTTATGAAATCATTAAAAAAAACATAGAAGAAAGAAACGGAATTGAGTTAAATATAGAAAAGAGAATGAAACTTTCAATTGAAAAATCTTTTAATATTTCTGAAATTGAAATTGAAGAACTAAATAAAAGTTCTAATTGGAAAAGTTTAAAAAAAAGATTGAAAAAAATAGATTTAACATCTCAAATAAATGAAATTTATAATGTATTTTATGGTTTATCAAGTCACTTTATTCACGGAAATTGGCAAGATTTAGTAGAGAATCATTTAAATTATATTAATGATAAAAATATAACCATTAATTATGATTGGAATAAGCCTAAACCTCATCTATTAAGTGGTGTAATAATTTTTAATTTATTATGCGTTAAAATGTTCGCTAAAACAAATGCAACCGATCAATTAAAAGAGGAATTATTAAATAAATTTCGGAAATTATTTAAATACAAATTTTTTCTCAGTGAAAAATATGAGCAATTTATATCTGACAATTAAACAACATTTGGAAATCAAAATAAGAGATAAAAATATTTAACTTAATAATTTATAATAAATCTGTATATCTTTTTATTTTTTACAATAATAAATATAAGTTGCATTCAAAAAAACTCAGCTTGAACAATTGAATTTCCCATAAAAAAGTCGGACAAAAGCCCGACTCTAATCATTAATTTCTTTATTTTTTAATTATTTACTTCTCAGAATTCCTTTTGTTAATCACGTAATACACTGGCAAACCAATTAAAATTAGAATCAATCCTGGCCAAGTGTAATTTGGTTTGTAAATAAATAAAAGTACACAAAACGCTGTTCCAATCAGCAAATAAATAATCGGCGTAACAGGATATAACCACGTTTTGTAACTTCTTTCTGCATTCGGTTGTTTTATTCTCATATAAATTACTCCAAAAACGGTAATCATGTAAAACAGCACAATCACAAAAGAAATCATATCTAATAAATCGCCGTATTGTCCGCTTAAAGCAAGAAGCGAAGCCCAAATTCCTTGCATCCAAAGAGATTTTTCGGGAACGCCATTTTTATTATTTTCAATGGCAGATTTTAAAAATAATCCGTCTTTTGCCATCGTTTGAAAAACTCTAGCTCCAGCCAAAACAATTCCGTTCACACAACCAAAAGTAGAAATCATCACCAAAACCGCCATAATAATCGTTCCTAAGCTACCAAACATCTTTTCCGAAGCAGCAACTGCTACTCTATCATTCGCTGCAAATGCGATGGAATCTCTGTCTAAAGCATTCAGATAAACGAAATTTACCAACAAATACAAAACCATCACAGAAATCGTTCCTAAAACCATCGCTTTTACCACATTTTTTTGTGGATTTTCTATTTCACCAGAAACAAAAGTCACGTTTTCCCAAGCTACAGAACTGAAAACGGAACCAACCATTGCTGCAGCAATTCCTCCGAAAAGCGTAGCTCCAGAAATAGATTCCCAACCGAGTTTCAGATAATTTCCTTTGTCATCTTTGACCAAATTATTGAAAGAATCCCAACCGAAACTCATATTTCCGTTCCAAAAAGATTCTTTTACCAAAATAAATCCTAAAAAAATCAACCCTAAAAGCGCAACGATTTTAGAACCTGTGAAAATATTTTGAAGCAATTTTCCGCTTTCTACACCTCGAGTATTGATGTAAGTGAGCAACAAAATCACCGCAATACCAAGGATTTGAATCCAAGTAATTTTAAATTCGCCACTTTGGAAAAGCGGAGCCGCATCATTGAGCGCGGGAAAAAGATACGCCGAAAATTTCCCAAAAGCTACTGCAACTGCTGCAATGGTACCTGTTTGAATTACGGTAAACATTCCCCAACCGTACAAAAATCCGAGTCTTTTTCCGAAAATTTCTGTAATATAAGTGTATTGTCCACCTGCTTTTGGAAACATTGCCGAAAGTTCGCCATAGCTTAAAGCGGCTGCAACCGTCATAATTCCAGTAATAATCCACACGACGATGAGCCAATAACCAGAACCGAGATTTCTCATCATATCCGCAGAAACAATGAAAATTCCGCTTCCAATCATGGAACCCATCACGAGCATGGTTGCGTCCCAAAGTTTTAATTTTTTATTCATAAAGTTTTTTGTTTCGAGTTAAAAATTCAAAATTTACTTCCTTTTGGATTATGGTAAATAAATTTTGAATTTTTTAAGACTATCAAAGATATTAGAAAATTAAAAAGCCACAAAGATTTGTGGCTCATTGTTTATAAATTAAAAAAAATTATTTAGATTCCTAAGGAAAGTCAAAATAAAAGTCAACTTTTTTAATCTTCGGACTTCCGTCTTCCATCTTCCGACTCTTACCCACATTTAGAATTTCCACAATTTTTACAAATCAGACAACCTTCTTGATAAACCACTTGATCTGAACCACAATTGCTACACTTATGTCCGTCAACTTCGGTTCCATCAGGAATATAGCGCTTTAAAGCTCTTGCAACACCCGCTTTCCAAGTATTGATAGATTCAGAATCTAGCTCTAATCTGTTGATTAATTCTACCACGTTTTCAATTGGCATTCCGTGTCTTAAAGTACCTGAAATCAGTTTCGCATAATTCCAGAATTCTGGATTAAATTTATGAGAAAGCCCTTCAATAGTGGTTTTATAACCTCTTAAATTCTTGAATTGGAAATCATATCTAGAAACGCCGTTTTCGTCTCTATTTTTAATGATTAAACCTTCATTTACCCAACGTGGAAGCATAATTCCCTCTTCATCATCTGCCAAACCTGTAAAAATTTCATAAGGTCTACCATTAACCAAACCTACAAAAGCAATCCATTTTTCTTTATTATTTTGAAATCTCACCACATCAGCTTCTAAAATTTGAGGTCTTTTTGTAGGGAAAGCTTCTAAAGATGAAGTAGTTTCTTCCTCATCTTTATCTTCTTTTTTATCATCTGCAGAAACCAAAACTCCACTTCTGGAACCGTCTCTGTAAACCGTAACACCTTTGCAACCAACCTCCCAAGCTTTGATGTAAAGTTGATTCACCAATTCTTCGGTGGCTTCATTAGGAATGTTGATAGTTACCGAAATAGAATGATCTACCCATTTTTGAATCGCACCTTGCATTTCTACTTTGCTGAGCCAGTCAATATCATTAGAAGTAGCTTTGTAATACGGAGATTTCTCAATTAAATCTTGAACTTCTTCGTTGGAATAATTTTTAGAAATATCATAGCCATTTACTTGCATCCAGGTTTTAAAATGATGATGGAAAACAATGTACTCTTCCCAAGAATCTCCCACTTCATCTACAAAATCCACTCTCACATCTTTATCATTAGGATTTACCTTTCTCCTACGCTTGTAAACAGGCAAAAATACCGGTTCAATTCCTGAAGTAGTCTGAGACATCAAACTGGTACTTCCAGTTGGTGCAATGGTTAATAAAGCGATATTTCTTCTGCCATATTTCACCATATCTTGATACAGATTTTCATCTGCTTCTTTTAATCTCAAAATGAAAGGATTATTCTTTTCTTTTTCTGCATTAAAAACCTCAAAAGCACCTCTTTCTTTCGCCATTTCTACCGAAGAACGATACGCAGAAAGCGCCAAAGTTTTATGAACTTCTACTGAAAAATCATTCGCTTCCTTACTTCCATATCTTAAATTTAAAGCCGCCAACATATCACCTTCTGCTGTAATTCCTACTCCTGTTCTTCTTCCTTGAAGGGTTTTCTTACGGATTTTTTCCCAGAGTTGTTTTTCAGTATGTTTAATTTCTTCGTTTTCTGGGTCTTTTTCAATTTTTGCTAAAATTGCATCAATTTTCTCCATTTCCAAATCGATGATGTCATCCATCATTCTTTGTGCATAAGCTGCATGTTTTTTGAATAATTCAAAATTAAATTTTGCCTTTTTGGTAAATGGATTTTCTACATAAGAATAGAGGTTAATGGCAATCAATCGACAAGAATCATACGGACAAAGCGGAATTTCGCCGCAAGGATTAGTAGAAACCGTTTCAAAACCTAAATCTGCATAACAATCTGGAATAGACTCTCTGATAATCGTATCCCAGAATAGAATTCCTGGTTCTGCTGATTTCCAAGCGTTATAGACTATTTTTTCCCATAAATCTTCTGCGAAAATAGTTTTGGTAAACTTCGGATTTTTGCTAAAAACAGGATATTTCTGCTCATATTCTGAATCAGATTTCACGGCTTTCATAAATTCATCGTCAATTCTCACCGAAATATTAGCACCTGTTACTTTTCCTTGCTCTAATTTAGCATTGATAAAATCCTCAGAATCAGGATGATTTATAGACACAGAAAGCATTAAAGCACCTCTTCTTCCATCTTGAGCTACTTCTCTGGTAGAATTAGAATAACGCTCCATAAACGGCGCTAAACCTGTAGAAGTAAGCGCAGAATTCTTTACCGCAGAACCTTTTGGACGAATGTATGACAAATCGTGACCAACTCCACCTCTACGCTTCATGAGTTGAACTTGCTCTTCGTCTATTTTCATAATGCTTCCATAAGAATCACTATTGGTTCCGTTACCGATTACGAAACAGTTTGAAAGCGAAGCAATCTGAAAATTATTCCCAATTCCCGTCATCGGACTTCCTTGCGGAATGATATATTTAAAGTCTTTTATTAGATCAAAAATTTCTGCTTCGGAAAGCGGATTGGGATATTTTTTTTCTATTCTCGCAACCTCAGAAGCAATTCTTTGGTGCATATCATCAGGTGTTTTTTCATAAATATTCCCATCAGAATCTTTCAATGCATATTTGGTTACCCAAACTCTGGCTGCTAAATCGTCTCCTTTAAAGTATTTTAGTGTTTCTTCATAGGCAAAATTAGTTGTTACCTTCTCCATAGTTATATTTAATTTTTTACGAATCAAAAGTAAATAAAAATACAACTACTTTATGTTAAATTTAACAATGCCTAAAATTTTTTGTAAACTTTTTGAAAAAATAAAAAAAATAAAATATTATCAATCAATTATTTAAGCTAAAATATTTGTAAACTTTTATGATATAAATCAAGAAACAAGTTTTTTATAAAATAAAATTTGGAAAATAAAAAAACCTAATAATTTTTCAAATATTAATAGGCTAAATCTATAATATAAAGAATAAAATTGTTAATTTATTCTATAGTAAAGTTCTGAATTGCTTCTAGTTTAGGAAATTTGTTCCCTGAAATAAATTTTTTTCCTGTGCAATCTATTTCTTTCCAACCCTTTTTTCTGTGCAGGTCTCCCACTTCTACTACAATAGGAACAAAAGATATTTCTTCATCTCCTTCTTTGATTTCTTCTTTATATTGAACCGCAACATCTAATACACATTCAAAATCGGTATTAAGTTTCACATTTCTATAAATAACATCAAAATGCGATTCTTTGTTTTCAGGAATTTCGAAATATGTTTCATAACCAAACGTTTTTCTATCTAACAATCCAATACTAGAAAGTGCTGTATATAAAGCAATTGTGTAATATTTTCTAGTCCCAAAACGTTGATAATCATCAGGAAAATGACCACCTTCAAATAAAATTACTGGAATCCCAGCTCTCATGAAATTATCACCAGTAGAAGTTGGGTAAAACTCATCAGAATATCTTGCGATTTGATTAGGAATTTGCATTCTTAATACATTATATATACTTGCAATAACCGCCATACTTTTTTTACGATTTTCGGTAACCGTCCTCTCATAATCTTCTGAAGGCGCTAAAAATGATAAAGTAGCGGGATTTTTACCATCTGTAGAAAAAATAGTTCTCTGTTCGTGTAAATTCAATGCGTAATCATATTTTTTAGAAAACGCAATTTCTTTTAAGAGCTTCATTTCGCAGCTTGCATTCTGTAAATAGTCTCTATTCATGTCTATATCAAGAGAATTTCTGCGCGACCAAACTTTAGAACCATCTGGATTGAGCATAAAAATGAAATCTAAAGATATATTTTGGAATAATTTCTCTTTGAGTTGAGGTTGAAATTCTAAAGAAAACCACAAATCCAACATACAATGAGTAGAATTGCTCTCATTTCCGTGCATTTGGGACCAAGCCAAAATATTGATATCACCAGAACCATAAGAAAATTTATAGATAGGAAGTCCTAGAGTAGAAGTACCCATTAAAGTAATGTAATCGCTGAGATTCTCTTGTAGAAAATTTTGAAGGCATTTAGGCGAAATATAACGATTTGAGAAATTAGGGTTTTTCTGATACTGAAAAGTAGAATGCATAATGTGGATAAATTTTGACGATTCAAAAATACTATAAAAAGAATTAATCTCCTAATTAACATTTGTAAATTATTTAAACAATAAAAAAAGACATAATGTCTGTGGAAAATATTGTTAATTACATTTTTCATAATTAAAAAATATAAAATAAACATAATCAGTATTTTATAAAATTTATATAAAGCTAATTTATAAATATACTTTAATACTTAAATCCTGTTAGTAAAGCCATTTGTAGAGTTATACCATTAAACATTTTTAAAGTTAATAAAGTTTTCAGGTTTCGTTTATTTACAAATGTAATACATTGAAATTTTCTTAATTATGGTTATCTTTGACCACTTAAAATTTTAAAATTTATGTCAAACGAGACTTTGTTTTTACTATCCTTTGTAGTATTCATCTTTTTCATATTAGCTTTAGACTTAGGACTATTGCACAAAAAATCAGACACCATCTCACTGAAACAAGCTGGATTAATGAGTTTTTTCGTGGTTTGTTTGTCTTTAGGCTTTTATTTTCTGTTAATTACTTATGGACATATGCTCCATGGAATTGATAGTATTGAGAAATTACAAACGGTGATTAACAAACATCACCATCCTATTACGGTAATTCCGAATGATTTAGAGCACAGTATTGCACTTTATAATCAGAATTTAGGATTAGAATATCTTACAGGTTATGTAGTAGAATATGCATTATCAGTAGATAATATATTTGTAATCGTGTTGGTGTTTACAGCTTTCGGAGTGGCACAAAGAAATTACCACAGAGTTCTTTTCTGGGGCATTTTAGGCGCTATCGTAATGCGTTTCATCTTCATCTTCGTAGGTGCAGCTTTAATTGAAAAATTCAGCTGGATAATGTATGTATTTGGAGCGTTTTTGGTATTTACAGGTATTAAAATGTTTGTGGATAAAGATAAAGATGAGGAAATAGATACTCAGAACCACCCTGTTGTAAGATTTGCCAATAAATATTTTAAAGTTCATCCACATTTTGTAGGTAGTAAATTCTTTGTAACAATTGATGGAGTAAAGAAACTTACGCCATTATTTTTAGTTCTTATCATCATAGAATTTACCGATTTGATTTTTGCAGTAGATTCTATTCCTGCAATATTTTCGGTGACTAAAGATCCTTATATTGTCTTCTTTTCGAACATTTTTGCAATTATCGGACTTCGTTCTATGTTCTTCCTATTAGCAGGAATTATCGATAAGTTTAGATTCTTAAAAATAGGTTTAGCAGCATTACTCACATTCATTGGGTTAAAAATGCTAGGACATAGTTATCTAGAAGAATGGGGCTTTACTACTACGCATTCCTTGTTAATCATTGTAAGCATTTTAGGAGCTAGTGTATTCTTCTCATTACTTTTTCCAAAGAAGAAAAAAGACAGGAAACTTAAATTTAATCCAGACGATGAAAAGCATCTTCATCATCACGAATAAAATTTTAACTCTCAGTAATGAGAGTTTTTTTTGTACTTTATTAGAAAAATAATTTAGAATTTTAATATTGTAAATTATTTAAAATCCTTTATTCATAATGGTTTTAGCAATGTTTATACAAATGTAAAATTACAAATTTTCGTTTTGTTTACAATTGTATTTACTTATGTAAATTATAATTATTACATTTGTAACATGAATATAAATGACAGATTTACTAAAATTTTAGAATATTCTGGATTTACCGCATCAGAATTTGCAGACGAAATAGATGTTCAGCGTTCAAGTATTTCACATATCATTTCGGGGAGAAATAAACCTTCCCTAGAATTCATTGTCAAGATCAAAAACAGATTTCCTGAAATCAGTTGGGATTGGATTATTTTAGGTCAAGGAGAAATGCTACAAAATGATTCTGCTCTATCGACTAGCGAATCGAAAATAAATCTAGAGGAAGATAATTCTTCGCCTGATCTTTTTACATTAATTGATGAAGATTATAAAAATGAAATTTTTATTCAAGAAAATCTTCAAAAAGAAACGCCGCGAGAATTTAATATACCTTTCCCTACTCCAAAAAAAGAAAAAATAAGCGATTCTCAGCGATTAGAAGTTCAGGAAGACATTTCAGATGTTCAAAATATTGTAAATCAATCAATTACAAATTTATCTACAGAAAATAAAATCAAGAGAATTGTTTTCTTCTACGAAAACGGAAAATTCGAGGCTTTTGAACCTTAACAGATTCAATATTTGAGAATTTTTAAAATTCTTTAATTCCATAAAATAAAAAAGCATTCCAAAAATTTTTGGAATGCTTTTATTCTTTTTTCTAGAGAGGTGATTACTTTTTGTAAGCAGCATCTTTGATTCTTGCTCTCTTACCTCTAAGATCTCTGAAGTAGAAAATTCTAGATCTTCTAACTTTACCTCTTCTATCTACTTCAATTTTTTGTAAAGCAGGCATGTTGATTGGGAAAACTCTTTCTACACCTACATCACCACTCATTTTTCTGATGGTGAAAGTTTTAGTAGCACCTGTTCCTCTTAGTTGAATTACAACTCCTTTGAAGAACTGAGTTCTCGTTTTGTTACCTTCTTTAATTTCGTAATACACAGTAATGGTATCACCAGTTTTGAATTCTGGGAATTCTTTTTTAGCAATGTACTTGTCTTGTACGTACTTTAATAAATCCATTTTTTATAAAAATAATTTTTGGAAAGCTAAACAACGTTCACGGCTTTCGTCAGAGGTTGATTAACAGGTTGCAAAATTATTAATTTTCTTTGAAACAAGCAAATATCTTTTGCAATTTTTATTGATAAAAACTGAAATCAATGACAAGTAAATCAATGAGTTATAGGTTAAACATAAAAAAACCGCCTCATTTATAAAATGAGACGGTTTAAAATTTATGAAATATCAGGAAGATTATTTACCTTCTTCCATTCTTTTCTTTAATTCTGCTAAAGCATCGATATCACCAAGTGTAGATTTTTCTTCACCTGAAGAAGATGCAGCTGGCTTAGATTCCTTTGCAACTTTTTTCTCTTCATCTCTGAAGATACCAGTGTGAGATACTACTACTCTTTTGAATTCTTTGTTGAACTCGATTACTTTGAAATCAGCAGTTTCACCTTTTTTGATTTTAGAACCATCTTCTTTTTCTAATAATCTAGAAGGAGCGAAAGCTTCTACTTCAGCATCTTCGAACTGAACTTGAGCACCTTTATCGAAAACATCTGTAGCTTTTCCTGAGTGAACAGTTCCTTCTGCATATTTAGTTTCGAATTTATCCCAAGGATTTTCAGTCAATTGTTTGTGACCTAAAGAAAGTCTTCTAGCTTCAGTATCTAATTCTAGAACGATTACGTCTAGTTTATCACCTACAGCACAGAACTCAGATGGATGCTTGATTTTCTTAGTCCAAGAAAGATCAGAAATGTAGATAAGACCATCAATTCCCTCTTCTAGTTCTACGAATACACCAAAGTTGGTGAAGTTTCTTACAGTACCAACGTGTTGAGAACCAACCGGATATTTAGTTTGGATATCAGCCCATGGATCTGGAGTTAATTGCTTAATTCCTAAAGAAATTTTTCTTTCTTCTCTATCTAAAGTAAGAACTACAGCTTCTACTTCGTCACCAATTTTCACGAAATCACCAGCAGATCTTAAGTGAGTAGACCAAGACATTTCAGAAACGTGGATAAGACCTTCTACACCTGGAGCAACTTCTACGAATGCACCATAGTCAGCAAGAACTACTACTTTTCCTTTTACTTTGTCACCTACTTTTAAATCAGCAGAAAGAGCATCCCAAGGATGAGCTTCTAATTGCTTCATACCTAATTGGATTCTAGTTTTCTCATCATCGAAATCAAGGATAACCACTTTCACCACTTGTCCGTCTGAAAGGATTTCTGATGGATGGTTAACTCTAGACCAAGATAGATCTGTAATGTGGATAAGACCATCTACACCTCCTAAATCGATGAATACACCGTAAGAAGTAATGTTCTTAACAGTTCCTTCAAGAACTTGACCTTTCTCTAATTGAGCGATGATTTCTTTTTTCTGACCTTCGATATCAGCTTCGATTAACGCTTTGTGAGATACAACTACGTTTTTGAATTCTGGGTTGATTTTCACCACTTTGAATTCCATAGTTTTACCTACGAATTGATCGTAATCTTTGATTGGTTTAACATCAATTTGAGAACCTGGTAAGAATGCTTCGATACCGAAAACATCTACAATCATACCACCTTTAGTTCTAGATTTTACGAAACCGTTTACGATTTCTCCAGACTCGTGGTATTCATTTACTCTATCCCAAGCTTTAAGCGTTCTAGCTTTTTTGTGAGATAATTGTAATTGACCAGATTTATCTTCTCTTCTGTCTACCATTACTTCTACTTCATCACCTACTTGTAAACCTTGGTTGTAACGGAATTCGTTAAGAGAAATTACACCTTCTGATTTGAAATTGATATCTACAATTGCTTCTTTATCAGTTAATCTTACTACTTTACCGATGATTACATCAGTTTCAGAAAGATCATTAAGAGAACCTTTGTAGATTTCTTCTAAATCATTTTTTTCTTTTCTTGCATCAGCGTCAAGACCTGATTCAAAAGAATCCCAATCAAATTGTTCTGGTGCTACGTTTGCATTTAATAATGCTTCTTGGTTTGTCAATTCAGACATAATAAAAAAATTTGTATTCCTTCTTTTTTAGCTTTGGCATAATGTGGATTCTAAAAAATACGGAAGATGTTAATTACTAATGTTTTACTTCGCCAAAACTACTTCCACAAAAGTGGTGCAAAAATACAAACTTTTTACAAAATAGCAATGGCTTTTTCTGCTAATTTTCAAAGAATTATTCAACTTAAAATATACTTAATCAAGGTATTAATTTAAGACATTATCAATAAGATTCTGATAAACCCAAACCTTTACCTTAAATTTGCAAAATGGAATTACAACCAATTTATGAAAAACTGCAGATTCAGGAAATGAATCAAATGCAGAAATCTACCTTTCAAGCATCTGAAAACGAACAAGATATCATTTTACTTTCCCCAACAGGTTCGGGAAAAACGCTCGCATTTTTGTTTCCTGTGCTTAGAAATTTACAAAAAGATATTTCGGGAATTCAAGCTATTATTCTGGTTCCAGCAAGAGAATTGGCTCTTCAAATAGAACAAGTTTTCAAAAATATGGGAACTGATTTTAAGGTAACTATTTGCTATGGCGGTCACGATAAAAAAATTGAAATCAATAATCTTACTCAGGCTCCTGCTGTTTTAATTGGAACTCCAGGAAGAGTTGCTTATCATCTCAAAAATAATAATTTCGAGCCCAAAACCATTAAAACTTTGGTTTTAGATGAATTTGACAAAGCTTTAGAATTAGGATTTGAAGAAGATATGAGCTACATTATCAATTCTTTAAAAAATATTTCTCAGCGTTTTCTTACTTCTGCAACTGCGATGGATAATATTCCGAAATTTGTAGGATTAGACAACGAAAAGACTATCAACTTTTTAAAATTAGGCGAAGCAAAACCTAATATTCAGCTAAAAAAAGTGATGACGATTCCAGAAGAAAAACTGGAAACACTTTTTAAACTCATTTGCAAAATCGGGAACAAAAGAACCCTTATTTTCTGTAATCACAGAGATGCAGTGGATAGAATTTCTGAACTTTTAAGGGAAAAAGGAATCGATAGAGAAACGTTTCACGGTGGTATGGAACAAGACGAAAGAGAACGTGCTTTGTTGAAATTCAGAAACGACTCTACTCGAATTTTAATTACTACCGATTTGGCTTCCAGAGGTTTAGATATTCCAGAAGTAGAATCAATCCTACATTATCAATTACCCCCAAAAGAAGACGCTTTCATCCACAGAAACGGAAGAACTGCAAGAATGCACGCCAAAGGTTTTGCGTATTTAATTATGACTGAGGAAGAAAATTTCCCTTTCATTAAAGGAAATACGCAAGAAGAAAACATTACTGAAAATTACAGAATTCCTGCAAAAACACCTTTCCAAACGATTTACATCAGTGCAGGGAAAAAAGATAAAGTCAACAAGGTAGACATTGTAGGTTATTTCATTAAAAAAGGAGAATTATCGAAGGATGATATTGGCATCATTGAAGTAAAAGACACCACTTCTTACGTTGCAGTTGCCCGAAACAAAGTAAAAGAAGTTCTTAAAAAACTTGCTAACGAAAAGCTAAAAGGCAAAAAAATAAAAATGGAAATCGCTTATTAAAATAAATGCCAAAGATAAATTTCTTTGGCATTTTTATTTCGTTTATTATTTAATTCCTGAAACATTCATTTTCAGCGTATAAACTGATTTAGAAGCAGTTATAAACAAGGTAGAAAAATTTTCGCCACCGAAAGTTACATTTGCCGTCCAATTTTCTGGCACAGAAATATGATGAATTTGTTCTCCATTTTTATTAAAAACCGTCACTCCTTTTCCAGTTAAATAAAGGTTTCCGAGATTATCTAAAGTCATTCCATCTGAGCCTAAATTGCAAAATAATTTTTTATTTGTCAATTTCCCATCTCCTTGAATGTCATACACATAAGTTTTATGAGCATCAATATCAGAAACGTACATTTTTTTCAATTTCTGACTTCCTACAATTCCATTGGGTTGAGTGAAAGTATCTAATTTGGTAATTTTACCATCAGAATTTCTGTAATACAGATTTTTTTCAGGAATTTCTTGTTTGAAATTTTTCCAATAATCTCTCACATATAAAGGGTCTGTAAAATAAATTCCGTTGTTTTCATCCACCCATAAATCATTAGGACCGTTTAATCTTTTGCCTTCAAAACTGGTGGTTAACACCTCTGCTACTCCATCTTCGTTGATTTTCCAAATTTCTCCGTTTTCATCAGAACACGTCAATAAATTTCCTTTTTGGTCAAAAAAAGTTCCATTTGCTCTTCCTGTTTTATCTAGAAATTCTTCAATTTTATTGGTTTTCCAATCCCAAAAATAGATTTTATCATTCGGTTGGTCTGTAAAATAAACATTTCCAAACGCATCAGCAGCTGGACCTTCTGTGAAGCTAAATTGGCTGGAAACAAGCTCTATTTCTGCATTTTCTTGAACCAAATCATTTGATATTATGGATTTTTTTGAAGAACAATTCACAATCAGTAAGAAAGCGAAGAAAAGTGCAGTGATTTTTTTAAACATGAGATTTAAATTTCTTGGCAAGTTACGATAGCGCTTTAAAACAAAAAAATTTCTATCTTTGAAATTCGATTTTATAGACTATGAAACTCAATTTACCAGACAAATTATACTATTCTATAGGAGAAGTTTCAAAAGCTTTCGGTGTAAATGCTTCCTTAATTAGATATTGGGAGCAAGAATTTCCTATTATAAAACCTAAGAAAAACAAAAAAGGAAACCGTTATTTTACTCCAGAAGACATCAAAAATCTTAAAATCATTTATCATCTCGTAAAAGAAAAAGGTTATACTTTAGACGGCGCCAGAATTGCACTTACTACCAATCAAAAAATCAATGAAACGGTAGAAGTTTTAGACCGTTTAGAATTTGTAAAATCTGAACTTTTGAAACTCAAAAATTCTTTACTTGATAGAGACGAAGCCGTTTAAAAATTTCATTTAGTTTTTTTTCTGAAAATTCTTATATTTGGGTAAAACAAACACCATGAAACCCAAATTACCTTTTGAAATAAGGAAAAAGCAATTCTATGCTCTTTCTTTACTCGGAATTTTCATTGTCATATTTCAGTTAAGTTATCTTGTTTACAAAGGAAAACAAGAAACAAAATTCCCTGAAATTCATTTTACAAATAGCATTGAACCTCAACTTTTTGTTACAGATTTTGACCCAAATCAACTCAATGAAAAACAATGGGAAAACTTAGGCTTTACTGCCAAACAAGTGAAAACTATTTTAAAATACAAAGAAATTGTAGGCGGTAATTTCACTTCTAAAGAACAACTGAAAAAATGCTATTCTATCTCTGAAGAAAAGTTTGCAGAACTAGAACCCTACATTCTTTTACCAGAAAATAATTCTAAAAATTCACAGAAAAATTTCACGGAATTTAAAAATAAAGAAATCCAAATTAAAGGTAAATTCAATCCAGACCAATATTCTCAAAAAGATTGGGCAAAATTAGGTTTTTCGGAGAAACAAGCTGCTGCAATCATTAAATACCAGCAATATTTAGGCGGAAGTTTTGTGAGTAAAGAAAAATTTAAAGAATGCTTCATCATCAGTCCAGAAAATTACCAAAAACTCTCTCCTTTCTTGCTTCTTCCAGAAAAAACACCCGAAAATTTTGAAAGAAAATACCAAAATATAGCTTCCGAAAAACCGAAAATTCAATATTTTGAATTTGACCCGAACAATTTAGATGTAATTGGTTGGCAAAAATTGGGTTTTAGCGAAAAACAGGCTTTAGTTATTGTAAATTATAGAGAGCGAAATCTGAAAGGTAGCTTCAAATCACTAGAAGACCTTAAAAAATGCTTTGTGATTTCAGAGGAAAAATTTAATGAATTAAAGCCTTACATTAAATTGAATTTCACTCAAAAAACTTTAGAAAATACAGCTCAAAACCTTCCTGAAAAGGCTAAACCAACTACTGATTTCAGTAAAACTGATTTGAATAAAATAACATTTCAGCAACTTATAGAATTTGGTTTTGACGAAAAATCTGCTGCAAGTTTCATTGGTTTTAGAAATAAACTGGGTGGTTTTGTGAAAAGCAGTCAGATTTTAGAAACGTATAATATTGACAAAAATTTAGCGGAGAAACTTATTAATATCTCTCCCCTAAATAATATGAATGTTCAAAAGTTTAGTTTATTAGATGCTCCAGAAGATTGGTTGAAAAACCATCCTTATTTCAGATATTATGCCAATAAAATCATCTACTACAGAATTAGTTTCCCGAAAGAATCTACCATTTTTGAAAAGATGAAAGCAAAACCCGAAGATGAAGCTAAAATGCGATTGTACCTAAAATAGACAATTCTTAAATTATTTTTTCAAAAATTTATATGAATTTTCATCAATTTTCAAAACATAAACACCTGTTTTATAATTTGAAACATCAATGCTATTAAAATTATTGAAAGGATTATTAATTTCTTGAATTAATTTTCCCGAAACATCATAGATAGCAGCTTTTGAAACTTTAGAAAGGTTTTTACCCGTAACATAAAGTTTTTCAGTAACTGGATTTGGATAAATTGCAAATGCTAAATCTACTTTTTCAGGTTCATTTGCAGCTAAGAAACTTCCTAATCCTGTAGCGTAATTTGTTTCGTATTCTATCCATTCTGAGACAGAAAAAGTCTCATTAGGATTATTTATATTAGATTTTCTATAAAGAGATTTATTATCATTGGTATTAGAAGTTCCTCTACTTCCTATTGCATCTACTGTTACAAATAACATTTGATAATTATTAGTAGAAGGTGTTTTTATAGTTTTAATACCGTAAGAAAGTTCTACATATTGACTTCCTGTAAAGGTTAATGGTGCAGAATTGGTCACAAATTTATATTGATTAACATCTACTCCATCAAAATTAGATTTAGGATTAATAATCACAATACTTTCACCGTGAGCTATTTTACCTTCTAATTGATAAGGATCTGATAAGTAATAAGAGGTAGAACTTTTAAATTCTATATTCAAGTAATAGTTACCTAAATTCACATCGTGACCAGTAAGATTAGTAATTTCAATAGCGGTATTATAGATGTCGGAAGTACTACTTGTAGTACCTTCTATATATTTTGTAATCATTAAATCTTTAGCAAAATTATCACTCGACAAAGTAGTTGCAGAAATTTGATTGCTATCTGGAGAAAGTAAATATCCATTATCATAAGCTTTTACAGTCACATTATATGCTGTAGAAGGAGATAATCTATCAATGGTAACCGAATTGGTTTTAGAATATTTTACATAAGTTCCATTTACATAAACTTTATATCCTAATACATCTGTATCTGAACTTGGCGTCCACGAAAAGGTAACAAAATTCTTGCCTAGTTGCGAAATCGACAAATTAGAAGGAGCTTGTGGAGCAAGGGCATCTGGTGTTTCACTCCAAATCATATTTACCCATTCTGGATGGTCTATAAAAGGATTTCTTATTTTTTGAATAGAAAATACTGCATTATTTCTATCTCTTTCTTTCTGAGAAACAGGGTCTAGTGCATTCCAGTCCTTCAACATAGTGATATACCAATCTTCAAAAGCTTTTTCTTCACTTCCATCAAGAGGCATTGTAGATAGTTGATGATTATAAAGGTTCAGATTTCCTTCGTATCTTACAGAAAAGTACAATAAATATCTCGCTACATCTCCTTTGAATTCATCTATAGGTTCAAAAACATTATTGGTGTAGCCAGGAGTTGTAGATTTACCATATTTACTTCCATTAGAAAAAGTAAGATTTTCTCCATTATTTCTTGCATACGGATAGTTACTTCTTAACTGATTAATTCTAGCATCAGCAGGAATTAAATAATGCATATCAGAATACATAGGATAAATTCCATAATAAGTACTTTGAGGCATACCATGTTCTTTATTCCAACCTTGTCCCTCTGCAGACGCAGAACCTATATTTTGTGACAAATCATAATTGAAACTTTCTGCAGCGGTTGGTTTTTCAGTGTAAATATCTAAAACGGTGTTATCATTTTCATAATATTTATCTAAATCTGTATTGACATACAAAGGACCAATCTGACTATAGTTGTAAGAAAATATTTTTTGTGAAATAATTTCATGCACTTTACTTTTCAATGCATATCCAGTTAATCCTTCCGTTCCGTTATAATAACCAGCAGGAACTTGTGCCAAATACATCATTGGCACCATAAATAAAAATAGTAAAATCTTCTTCATTTCGATTTAATAGGGTCTACAAAGATACTACATTATTTAACACAAAAAATAAGTAATAGGAGTTGAAAACTGAAAATCAAAAGGTTAAAAATTAGCATGATAAATATCTCTTTTTTTAAATTTGATTCAAAAAAATACTTTTACGCCTAAAGTTTTTCAATTATATTTGAGCAAACAAAAATTTATGAATACAGAAATATTAAATAATCTAAAAATGATAGCCGAAACTGCAAGAGATTTTGCAGAAGTAAACATTAGACCTCACATTATGGAATGGGACGAAAGCCAAACTTTCCCAGTAGATTTATTCCATAAGTTAGGCGAAATGGGATTCATGGGAATCATCATTCCAGAAGAATATGGAGGTTCTGGATTGGGCTATCATGAATACGTAGCTATTTTAGATGAAATTTCACAAGTAGACCCTTCTATTGGTCTTTCTGTAGCTGCACATAATTCACTTTGCACCAATCATATCTATGAATTTGGAAATGAAGAACAAAGAAAAAAATGGTTACCAAAATTAGCGAGTGGTCAGGTAATTGGAGCTTGGGGTTTAACCGAACATAATACCGGTTCAGATGCAGGAGGAATGTCTACCACTGCTGTTAAAGATGGTGACGAATGGGTGATTAATGGTGCTAAAAACTTCATTACCCATGCTATTTCTGGAGACATTGCTGTAGTAATGACCAGAACTGGCGAAAAAGGAACACCTAACAATTCTACTGCTTTCGTTCTAGAAAAAGGAATGCCCGGATTTACTTCTGGCAAAAAAGAAAATAAACTCGGAATGCGAGCTTCTGAAACTGCAGAATTGATTTTTGACAATGTGAGAATTCCAGATTCTCATAGATTAGGAGAAGTAGGTGATGGATTTAAACAAGCTATGAAAATTCTTGATGGAGGTAGAATTTCTATTGCTGCTCTGAGTTTAGGAATTGCAAGAGGAGCTTATAAAGCCGCTCTGAAATATGCTCAAGAAAGACATCAATTTGGGAAATCTATTTCTAATTTCCAAGCGGTAAATTTTATGTTAGCTGATATGGCAACAGAAATAGATGCTGCAGAATTATTGATTCAAAGAGCATCAGAACTTAAAAATAATAAGCAAAAAATGACTAAAGAAGGCGCAATGGCAAAACTTTATGCTTCTGAAGCTTGTGTAAGAATTGCCAATAATGCTCTTCAGATTTTTGGTGGTTACGGCTATACTAAAGACTTCCCTGCGGAAAAATACTACAGAGATTCTAAACTTTGCACCATAGGAGAAGGAACCTCTGAAATCCAAAGATTAGTAATTGGGAGAGAAATTACAAGATAAAAACATAAATACAATGCATCAAGCCATACTTTTTTAGTATGGCTTTTTTATGAATTAGATTTAACTAATATATTAACTTTTAAAAAAAATATTAATTTAATTACTTGTAATTAATTGATATTTACTAGCTTTGTTGTCCTTTTTAAAAAATTAACTATGAAGAAGACACTACTATCTCTTTTTGCTCTTCTTTGTTTTACTTTAATTTTTGGACAAAATGACAATTTGTGGACACCCGCAAAAGGTCTAAAAAACAAAGAAATTAGAGCAAACAAAAGAACAATTAGCAAACCTACACTGTTTAATCTAGACGTAGATAAACTGAAACAAATTATTTCGGAATCCCCTAGAAAAACAACCAAACTTTCAAAATCTGCGGTTACTGTTTCGTTTCCCGTTTCTGAAAGTGAATTTCAAAATTTCAGCATTTATAAGACTTCTAACTTCTCACCAGAACTAGAAGCTGCACATCCAGAAATAGCAACCTATTATGGTGAAAGCATTGATGGAAAATCTGCAAAAATTTATTTCAGCCTTTCTCCTCTTGGACTTTCGTCTATGCAGTTAAGACTTGGCAAAGAAGCAGTTTTTGTAGAACCTTATGACAATAACAATTCTACTTATGTAGTATATAAAAAATCAGACAAAGGAAGTTCAAAAAACAAATTTGAATGCGCTACTTCTGCAAAAAGTTCTACCGACGGTCTAAAAATGGGAAAAATCCTCAGTGCAGATGATGGCTTATTGAGAACTTATCGCTTAGCATTATCTTGCACTGGAGAATATACTCAATATTTTGGTGGAACTAAAGCTCTTGCTCTTGCAGCCATGAATAACACCATGACTAGAGTAAATGGTGTTTTCGAGAATGATTTTGCGATAAGATTAGTCCTTATTCCAGAACAGGAAAATATTATATTTACTTCTGCATCTACAGACCCTTACTCTAATGCAACTGCTGGAGCAGATGGCGCTTGGAATACAGAATTAATGAATGTTTTACATGGTACCACTTACGGAATTGGTGACAGTAAATTTGATATAGGCCACTTATTTGGAGCTAGTGGAGGTGGAGGAAGCGCAGGATGCATAGGTTGTGTTTGTAGCAATGATACAACAACTGATTCATATGGACCTTTAGCATATAAAGGTTCTGGATTCACCTCACCAGGTGATAACATTCCTTCTGGCGACAGTTTCGATATAGATTATGTAGCACATGAAATGGGACATCAGTTTGGCGCAAATCACACTTTTACCCGTGCAGCTGATCCAAATTTCAGTAATGAAGGAACTGGAGTTCAGGTAGAACCTGGTTCTGGCTCTACAATTATGGGATATGCAGGAATTACCGACATGAACGTTCAACCTCATTCAGACCCTTATTTTCACGCAGTATCTATTCAACAAATCACAGAATATATAAAAAGTACAAATGGAAGTTGCTCTATAAACACTCCAACAGGAAATACCACTCCCACAGTTAATGCCGGCAGTGATTATACAATTCCAAAAAGCACACCTTTTGTTTTAACTGGTTCTGGAACAGATGCTAACAATGACTCTATAACTTTCACATGGGAACAAATTGACAATCAGTCAAATAGTACAGAACCGAATGCAACTAAAACCAGTGGAGTAAACTTTAGATCATGGTCTCCCAGCACATCTCCTGTTAGATATTTACCAATAATGACATCTGTTTTGGCAGGAGCTACAACTACTGCAGGTTCTGATATAAATGTTGAAGCATTATCTTCTGTTGGTAGAAAATATAATTTTAGACTTACAGTGAGAGATAATAAAGCTAATGGTGCAGGAAATGCTTATGACGATATGATAGTGACTGTAAATTCTAGTTATGGCCCATTAACGGTAACCTCACAGAACGCTGCAGGAATCTCTTATCCTCAAGGTTCAAGTCAAAATGTAACTTGGAATGTAGCCAACACGAATACGCTTGCTCCAAATGTAGATATATTATTCTCTACGGATGGAGGAAACACATGGTCTACTTTAATCACAGGAACTCCTAATGATGGTACACAAAGTGTTACCATTCCTAGTGTTACAAGTAATACCTGTAGATTTATGGTAAAAGCATCTGGAAATATTTTTTTCAATGTAAACACTGCTAACTTTTCTATTACTGCACCAGACACTGAAGTTCCTACAGCTCCTACCTTATCTGCAAATAATACAACTTCTACTAAGACTACATTATCTTGGACAGGAGCTACTGACAACGTAGCAGTTGCAAGTTATGACATTTACAAAGATGGAACTTTGGTTGCAAATTCTACCACTTCTCCTTACACAGTAACAGGATTATCTGCTTCTACAAGTTATGTTTTCACGGTAAAAGCAAAAGATGCTTCTAATAATATTTCTGTTAGCAGCAACGCTGTTACAGTTACGACATTAGCTCCAGACACTGAGGCTCCTACAGCTCCTTCACTGTCAGCTTCTGGAACTACAAATGTTTCTACAACTTTAACATTTACAGGAGCTACAGATAACATAGGTGTAACGGCTTACGAAATTTACAAAGATGGAGCGTTAATCGCTACCGTAAATAACTCTCCTTACACAGTAACTGGACTTAGCGCATCTACTACTTATATTTTTACAGTAAAAGCAAAAGATGATGCAGGAAATGTTTCTCTATTAAGCAATGCAGTTTCTGTAAGCACTTTAGCAGCTCCTGCCGCTACAGAACTTTACATTTCAGAATATTACGAAGGTACTAGCAATAATAAAGTACTAGAAATTACCAATCCTACTCTTTCTGCAATTTCTTTAAGTTCATACTCTATAAAGAAACAAGCAGATGGTTCCGGCGCATGGAATAACGAACTTAAACTCACAGGCACAATTAACCCAAAATCTACTCTTGTACTTAAAAACACTTCCACCTCATTACCTTGTAGCTTTACTGCGCAAAGTGTAGGTAGTGCCCCAATAGATTTTAACGGTAATGACCCAGTAGGTTTATTCAAAAATAGTACATTGATTGATGTTGTAGGAACATTTAATAGTTCTTCTAATTTTGCTAAAGACACGGATTTAAGAAGAAATGTAATTATTCCAAATCCTGTATATACTCCATCAGAATGGGACGTTCTTGCTATTACAACTACAGTTCCTAATTGTGATAATCTTGGAATTGCAAATCCTGCAAGTGCTCTTGGAGTGAAAGACACTACATTAAATCCTACAGATATAATGATTCTTCCAAATCCTGTGAAAGGAGATGTAATGATAGTGAAAAACGTAAAAAACAATTCTAACTACGAAATCATTGATTTCTCTGGAAAATTAGTTCAAAAAGGAAAACTCACGAATGATACCATTCATGTAAATGGCCTTCCAAAAGGCAATTATATCCTAAAAATAGAGCAAGTTTCTAAGATTTTCATCAAAGAATAAAATCATTCATTAAATTTAATCATAAAGGCAACTAAATTTTAGTTGCCTTTATTTATTTGTCGATTTTAAATTATATTTTTGTCAAAAATTAAGAGAAAACTATGGGATTCAATATGCCTCATTTTGAACTTCCTTTTTTCACCAATTTGCTCATTTTATTAGTGGTAGCAAAAGTTTTTGGTGAAATTTTTGAAAGGTTCAAACAACCTGCTATGATTGGCGAAATCATCGCCGGAATTATCGTAGGACCTTCACTTTTAAATATAGTTCACAGAACTGAAGACATCAAAGTCATTTCAGAATTGGGAATTTTCCTTTTAGTGATTATTGCAGGGTTAGAAATCAACTTAGATGACATTTTAAAATCTTTAAAAGGCAGAAACATCATCATTTCATTGATGGCGTTTTTTGTGCCAATTTTAAGTGGAATTGCCGTAGGTTATTATTTTGACAAAGACATTATGACCACTGTATTTATAGGATTATGCGTAGCCATCACCGCTTTACCTATAAGTATTAGAATTTTAATGGATTTAGGCAAAATCAACTCTTATATTGGTCAAAAAATCATTTCGGTTGCTATTTTTGACGACGTCATTGCTCTAACCATTTTAGGACTTATCTTGAACATCAATGACAGCGAAATGACTCTTTCTAATGTGGTAAAAAATGCTACTTTCTCCTTATTAAAACTTACCATTTTTGTAGTCATTTTATTCGCTGCGTATTATTTAATAAAGAAATTGTCTAACAGAGAAAATTACTTAGAAAGACAACTGAATAAATTACTGCTTTTATTAAAAGGAAAAGAATCACTTTATGCTATATTTTTTGTTTTTGTACTTACATTTTCTACTATTACAGAATCTTTAGGACTTCATTTCATCATCGGAGCATTTTTTGCAGCGATGCTCATCAGCGAAAATTTAGTAGGCAAAAAACATTTAGACTCCTTTCATAAAACAACAAATGGTTTAGCAATGGGATTTTTAGCACCAATTTTCTTTGCAGGAATTGGCTTAGAATTTAATGTGACTTCTATCCAAAATATTGGACTTTTACTCACCGTAATTGCCGTTTCATATTTTTCTAAAATTTTTGGAGGCTATTTTGGAGGAAGAATGGCTGGTCTAGACAGCAAAAATTCACTTACACTTGGGATTGGTCTCAATGCAAGAGGAATCATGGAATTAGTGATTGCAAATATTGCTTACAAAGCAGGACTCATTAACGCTGAAGTATTCTCCATTCTAGTAATTATGGGAGTTCTCACCACTCTTTCTACTCCAATTATGCTTAAAAGAAGTTTTAAATTAATAGATAAAAAATAATAAAATTTAAATGGAAAAAATAGACAGTTTAAACCAAGTTGCAGAATTTCACAGAACCTTTAACGCACCTATTTTAGAAAATCCACAGATTCCTTCTGCAGAAAGATGCAACCTAAGAATAGCTTTACTTCAGGAAGAATTAAACGAACTGAAACAAGCCATTCAAGATCAAGATATCGTAGAAATTGCAGATGCACTTTGTGATTTACAATATGTACTTTCTGGCGCAGTTCTTGAATTTGGTTTAGGCGAAAAATTTGTAGATTTGTTTAATGAAGTACAACGTTCTAACATGTCAAAAGCTTGTGATACTGAGGAACAAGCCCAAGAAACTGTAGAATTTTACACTTCTAAAGGAGAAGAAGCTTATTACGAAAGGTCTGGAGACAAATATAACGTACACAGAGTTTCAGACAATAAAGTTTTAAAAAATAAATACTATTCTAGTGCAAATCTCAAAAGTATATTAGAAAAATAAACACCAAATTTTGAAAAAAAATGAAAAAAACAATCACATTAATTATTTTAGGTATGGCACTTAATTCTTGCGCTCAAAAAGTAATCATCAATAGAGAAGTAGACACTCCAGAATACGGAAAAATGCTTCTAGGAAGCCAATCTTTGGATCAATTTCAAAAAGAACCTTATAAAGCTTGGTATGACGAAAATCACACCATCTATCCTATCGACAAAACCGCTCTAGAAGGTTTAAAGAAAGAAAAAATCAATTCTTATAATATCATTGTATTTCTAGGAACTTGGTGTGGAGACAGCAAAAGAAATTTCCCTAGATTGATGAAAATTTTAGAAGAAACCAAATTCCCTGAAAGCAAACTCCAAATCATCGGGGTAAACAGACAGAAACAAGCTCCAGATGGCGAAGAAGTAAAATATAACATTACGCACGTTCCTACCATTATCGTAGAAAAATATGGCAAGGAAATTGGTAGAATAACCGAAGAACCAGAAACTGGTTTTATTGAAAAAGATTTATTGAACATTATCAAAAAATAATGAATTACATTAAACAAATCATTGGTTTTACCCTAGGTGTAATCCTTACTTTATTGCTCGTTTATTTTTTTAGAAATATTGGCAAAAATGACGACCAAGTTTCTACAGATTACTATGTGCTCACCAACCAAATTTCTAAAATGAATAAAATGGTGGTGATAGAACAAGATTTTTCAAACTTGCAAAAAACCAAAATCACCAATCAACTTTTCGGAATCAAAGGTTTACCTTCTAGTGAAAAAGAAATCGTGATTTTTACCAAAGCAAAAGCGCAGGTCACTTATGATTTGAAAAAAATGAAAATCGAAGTAGATTCTGTTGATAAAAAACTGATTATCAAAGAAATCCCAAATGCTGACATCAAGATTTTTACTGATGCAGAAATCACTTCGCTTGACGATTCATTTTTCGACCGTTTTTCCGAAGAAGATTTCAAAAGAATTTCCAATAATGCTAGAAAAAATGCCGAAAAAACCGTTGACCAAAATAAGTTGAGAACAGAAGGCAGAAAACAATTGATGACGAATTTGAATGAAATTTTCGTTTTAGCGAAAGCATTAAATTATGAAATCGTAGACGAAACGCAAAGTTTTGATTTGTCTAAATTCTAAAAACTTTTCACAATATTGTATAACACATTTCTTAAGAATTTTCCAGAATTTTGAATAACTTAAAAATTCAAAAATCATGGAAAAAGATAAAAGAAAAAATACCGCAGAAAATAACGCGCAAAACGCTAAACAAAATCAAGATTTTCCTAATCTGCCTCAAACTCCAAGATTAGAAGGTGCTTCTAAAGTTGAAGAAAAACAAGTCAAAAAAACTTCTAAACTTCACCAAGATGGCAGAACAGACAACACCGAACAAAATAAAACCGAAGCGTAATTTCTTCGGTTTTCTATTTTAAGTTCTAATATTAGCTCTGAATTTAAGAAACATCAAAAAAAATCCTTATTTTTGCACATTATTAAAATTAGGATTCCAAAATGATTAAAATTACTCTTCCAGACGGAAGCATTCGTGAGTTTGAAGGTGTAGTTACACCTCTAGAAGTTGCAAAATCTATCTCTGAAGGTTTGGCTAGAAACACTATTTCTGCTGTGGTAAACGGCAAACAAGTAGAAGTCACGACGCCAATTACAGAAGATGCTACGCTTACGTTGCTTACCTGGAATGATGATTTAGGAAAGAAAGCTTTTTGGCATTCTTCAGCACACATTTTGGCTCAATCTATTTTAGATTTTTATCCAAATGCTAAATTGACCATTGGTCCAGCAATTGAAAACGGATTTTATTACGATGTAGATTTCGGTGATGAATCTCTTTCTGAAAAAGATTTTGAAAAAATCGAGAAAAAAATGCTCGAAAACGCTAAAAAAGATGCGACTTTCAATCTTTATTCGGTTTCTAAAGCAGATGCACTGAAAGAATATGCAGACAATCCGTACAAAACTGAATTAATAGAAAATTTACAAGACGGCGAAATCACGTTCTGTACGCATGATAACTTTACAGACCTTTGTAGAGGTGGTCATATTCCAAGTACAGGAATCGTAAAAGCAGTGAAAATTCTTAATGCAGCTGGAGCATATTGGAGAGGAGACGAAAAAAATAAGCAATTGACTAGAGTTTACGGAATTTCTTTCCCTAAACAAAAAGAATTGACAGAATATCTAGAAAGATTAGAAGAAGCAAAAAGAAGAGACCACAGAAAACTAGGAAAAGAACTAGGAATCTTCGCTTTTTCTGAAAAAGTAGGTGCTGGTTTACCACTTTGGTTGCCAAAAGGAACGGCACTAAGAAAAAAATTAGAAAATTTCCTTTCAGAAGCTCAGAAAAAAGGTGGTTATGAATTTGTAATGACTCCTCACATTGGGAATATTGAATTGTACAAAACTTCTGGTCACTATGAAAAATATGGAGCAGATTCTTTCCAATCCATTAAAACGCCAAACGAAGGCGAAGAATTTTTCTTAAAACCAATGAACTGTCCGCATCACTGCGAGATTTATAAAACTTCTCAGTGGTCTTACAAAGATTTACCAAAGAGATATGCAGAATTCGGAACAGTTTACAGATACGAGCAATCTGGTGAATTACACGGTTTAACCAGAGTAAGAGGTTTCACTCAAGATGATGCGCACTTATTCTGTACACCAGACCAATTATTAAAAGAATTTGAAGATGTAATTGACTTGGTTCTTTACGTTTTCAGAAGCTTAGGGTTTGAAGATTTCGTGACTCAAGTTTCACTTAGAGACAAAGAAAACAGATCAAAATATATCGGTTCAGAAGAAAATTGGGAAAAAGCAGAAAACGCAATCATCACTGCTGCACAAAATAAAGGTCTTAAAACCATCGTAGAATACGGAGAAGCAGCTTTCTACGGACCTAAATTAGACTTCATGGTAAAAGATGCTTTAGGCAGAAGCTGGCAATTAGGAACCATTCAAGTAGATTACAATTTACCAGAGAGATTTGATCTTTGGTACACTGGTAATGACAATGAAAAACACAGACCAGTAATGATTCACAGAGCACCATTTGGTTCTATGGAACGTTTCATTGCGATTCTGTTAGAAAATACTGCAGGAGACTTCCCTCTTTGGTTAAGTCCAGACCAATTTATCATTCTGCCTATTTCTGAAAAATATGTAGATTATGCTAAAAAAGTTTCACAATTATTAGAAAATCACGATATTAGCGGATTAATTGACGACAGAAACGAAAAAACAGGTAAGAAAATTCGTGATGCAGAATTGAAGAAAATTCCGTTTATGTTAGTGGTAGGAGAAAATGAAGAACAGAACGGCACCATTTCTGTAAGAAGACGTGGAGAAGGCGATTTAGGAGCGATGAAATTAGAAGATTTCGTAACCTATTTCAAAGAAGCAGCAAAAATCTAAGAAATTTTAGATTTAATTATAGAAGAATTTTGTTTTAATTTAAAATTCAAAATCTATAATTTAAAATTTTTAAAAAGAATTAACTTTAAAATTATACAACTATAGCACAGAAATTTAACAACAGAGGAAGAGGACCAATGCGTCGCCCTGTACAAGAAGACTTACATCAAATTAACGAAAAAATCCGTGCAAAGGAAGTTCGTTTAGTAGGAGATAATGTAGAACCAGGAGTGTATCCTTTAGCAAGAGCTATTGCAATTGCTCAGGAACAAGATCTTGATTTAGTCGTTATTTCAGATAAAGCAGAACCTTATATCTGTAGAGTTCTTGAATACAAAAAATTTCTTTACGAACAAAAGAAGAAACAAAAGGAACTCAAGGCTAAGCAAGTAAAAGTTGTAGTAAAAGAAATCAGATTCGGACCTCAAACAGACGATCATGATTTCGAGTTCAAGAAAAAACATGCCGAGAAATTTTTAGAAGAAGGCTCTAAATTGAAAACGTATGTTTTCTTCAAAGGACGTTCTATTATCTTCAAAGATCAAGGTGAAATCTTACTTCTAAGACTCGCTCAAGAGCTAGAACACGTAGGAAAAGTAGACCAAATGCCTAAACTAGAAGGTAAGAGAATGATTATGATGATGAGCCCTAAAAAAGCAGCAAAATAATCTTTCAAAAGAAATAATTGTACATCAAGGGATTTCTCCTCTGAAATCTCTTGATTATAGTATTGCAGAGTATTATAAATTTTTATAATTTTGCAAACTCATTGATAACAAATACATAAAAAGCAAAACAATGCCAAAATTAAAAACGAAATCAGGTGCTAAAAAGCGTTTTGCTCTTACTGGTACAGGTAAGATCAAAAGAAAAAATGCTTACAAAAGCCACATCTTAACTAAAAAAGAAACGAAGCAAAAGAGAAATCTTACGCAAACTTCTTACGTTGCTACTGTGGATGAGAAAAGCGTTCTTCGCCAATTAGCAATTAAGTAGTTTTTATAAATCAATATTCGGTTTATAAGAATTCCTAAAAAATTCATTAAAAGTTAACCCTGAAACGGAGCCTATAAGAGAACTTTAAATGCAGTTCCGCCCTTTTCAAAAAAACAAAAAATTTAAATTATGCCAAGATCAGTAAACGCTGTAGCGTCTAGAGCGCGCAGAAAAAAAGTTTTAAAGCAGGCTAAAGGTTTTTTCGGTAGAAGAAAAAATGTTTGGACTGTTGCTAAAAATGCCGTAGAAAAAGCAATGCAATATGCTTACCGCGGTAGAAAAGAGAAGAAAAGAAGCTTCAGAGGCCTTTGGATTACCAGAATTAACGCTGGAACTAGAGAACACGGAATGTCTTACTCTCAATTTATGGGAGCTCTTAAAAAGAACAACATCGAGCTAAACAGAAAAGTTCTTGCAGACCTTGCAATGAATCATCCAGAAGCTTTCAAAGCTGTTGTAGATCAAGTAAAATAATGTAAAACAAATTTGTTATCAATAATAAATCCTAAACTTTTTTAGTTTAGGATTTTTTTATTTCAAAAACTTTTATAAATTTGTCCCAATGAAAATGAATAGCAACAAAAATTGGTGGTGGCACTTATACTCTACGCTGAGTCTAAGGTAATACTGCTATGCTTTGAATCTATACTAAAATAAAATTCATTTCATGAGAAGACTTCAGCGATTATACCGTTGAAGTCTTTTTTTTATTTAAATCTTTAATTATGCTGACAACCAACAACCAACAACCAACAACTAAAATAAAAACCACCTCCAAATCATTGATGGGAGACCTTCATACAGCGATGGGAATTTATCTGAAACTCAGAGATAAATTCAGAGATACCATTCTACTGGAAAGTGCCGACCACAATGTAAATAACAACAGTTTTTCTTACATCGCTATCAATGCAATTGCAGGAATAGAAATTAAAAACCAACAGGAAATGGAAGTGAAATTTCCATTAACCGCTCCAGAAAAACATCAAATTCCAGAAAATTTCAACATCACTGAATATTTAGAAAATTTTTCTAAAAGTTTTGACTGCGAAAAGGTAAAAAATCCGGTTGAAAAAATGGCTCAAGGTTTATTTGGTTATACCAGTTTTGATGCCGTACAGTTTTTTGAAACCATCCAATTCAAACCTCAAAGCAAGGAAGTAGAAATTCCCATTTTACGTTACAGATTTTATCAATATGTGATTGCTATTAATCATTTTAATGATGAAATGTTCCTCATCGAAAATAAAATTGATGGGCTAAAATCTGAAATTTCAGAAATTGAAAGCATCATTCAAAATAAAGACGTTGCACTCTACCCTTTTGAAAAAATAGACGAAGAAACTTCTAATCTCACTGATGAAGAATACATAAATTTGGTAGAGTTGGCGAAGAAACACTGTTTCCGTGGAGATGTTTTCCAGTTGGTTTTAAGCAGAAGATTTGAACAAAAATTCAAAGGAGATGAGTTCAATGTTTACCGAGCTTTACGAAACATCAATCCTTCTCCATATCTATTTTTCTTTGATTATGGCGACTACAAATTAATGGGTTCTAGCCCAGAAAGTCAGTTGATTATTCAAAATCACAAAGCCGTAATTCACCCAATTGCAGGAACTTTCCGCAGAACTGGTGACACTGAAAAAGACTTACAATCGGTAAAAACCCTGAAAAAAGACCCAAAAGAAAACGCAGAACATACGATGTTGGTAGATTTAGCCAGAAACGATTTAAGCAAATTAGGAAAAAATGTAACGGTTTCTAAACTGAAAGAAATTCAATAGCGTCCTAAATAAAAAAATAAGAAGGAATTAAAGTAACTCAAAGTATCTTTGAGGTTGTACAACAAAA